>VBKJ01000196.1 GCA_005879795.1 Deltaproteobacteria bacterium | reverse complement strand
CTTCTCCCGCGCGAAGAAGAAGCCGCAGCAGGCCTTCTTGCTGTCGGCGAACGGGCCGGGGTTGAGCGCGAGACCGTAGGCCTCGGCGAAGCGCAGCACGTCCTCGAAGAGGTACCTGAACCTGGGGGAGTTCAGGTCGGGAGCGCCTCCCGTGCGCGGGGAGTAGACCGGCTTGTACTCCGCCTCCGCGCCGAGCGGCGCCAGCTCGCGCTCGATGCGGCCGCTGGCGAGGAAGGAGTAGGGGCTGTTGTACGCGAAGTAGAATCGCACGCTCTTCTTCGTCATCACGTCCTCCTGCCGGCGCTCGTCCCACGCCAGCTCGTGGCTCTCGAGGAACGTCACGTACTCGGCGGGCAGCCCATGGTCCCGCGCTCCCTCGACGAGCAGGCGCAGGTAACGGGCCGACGGCTTCCGCCCCGCGAGCGTCCACGAGGACCGATAGGTGAAGGCCGCGACGCGCTCCGCTCCGCCGACCACCGCCTCGACCGGAATCCTCCGGTAGACGCCCCGATGGACCCCTTCGCTGCGATCGAGGCGATCGAGCTCCTCGGGGTCGAGGAGGTAGAGCACGCCGCACGTGCGCGCGCCCGCCTCGGGCTCGACGTTGGCGACCGCCCGCTCGCCCGGGCCGACCGGGAGGTTGAAGCAGAGACGGTAGCCCTCCAGCCACCCCCAGCGGGTCGCCAGCGGACGCATCCCGCGCCGCTCGCAGAAGATGGAGCGGCTCATGTTGCTGCCGTAGCCGAAGTACCACACGGCCTCCGTCAGGTGCTCCTCGCTTCCGTTTGCACCTCGAGCAGCGTCCTACTCACCCTGCTGTTCGCTAGATCTGGCGTCCACCTCTGTCAATACGGGTGACGGACGCGGCAAAGACCACGGACCGGGAGCTCGCTCAGCGCCCCTTCCACGCCGGGGGCCGCTTCTCGACGAACGCCCGCTGCGCCTCGCGCGCATCCTCGCTGCGCCTGAGCGGCGCGCCGATCTCCTCCTGGCGCTTGTAGGCCTCGGCGAGCGGGAGGTGCACGATCTCGCGCACCCCGCGCCGCGTCTCGCGCACCGCGAGCGGCGCGTTGGCGGCGATCGCGTCGGCCGTGTCGAGCGCCGTCGCCATGAGCTGGTCGCGGGGAACGATCCGGTTGACGAGCCCGATCTCGAGCGCGCGCCGCGCGTCGATCGGGCGGGCGGTCAGGAGGAGCTCGTGCGCGTGCACCCACCCGATCTGCCGCGGCAGCAGCACGGTCGCGTTGCCCGTCGGGTAGAGCCCGAGCGCCACCTCCTCGAGCGCGAAGGTGGCCTCGGGCACCGCGTAGCGGATCTCTGCGGCGAGCATCAGGTCGAAGCCGCCGGCGCGCGCGTGGCCGTTCACCGCGCACACGAGCGGCGTCGCCAGGTCGAAGCCGGCGAGCAGCGCGGTCGCCACGCTGCGCAGGCCCTCGAACGCCTCGGGCTCGATGCGCTCGCCGCGCGCAAAGCGTTGGGCCGCCGGGATGGTCGTCTTCATGTCCATGCCGGCCGAGAAGACGCGCTCGCCCGCCCCGGTCAGCACGGCGCACCGGATCTCGGGGTCGGCCGCGATGCGGCGCCAGGCGGCGGCCAGCTCGCGGAGCGTCGGCGGGTCGAGCGCGTTCGCCTGCGCGGGACGGTCGATGGTGACCACGGCGACGTGCGGGTGGTCGGCGGGCAGCTCGAGACGGGCGGCCATGCGGCCGGCTAAGCACGGCCGGGCCCGGAGCGTCAACGCGCGTGGACGCGGCAACGCGGAGGCTGGTAAAAGGCGGCGCATGTACGCCAGGGCGGCCGCCGGAGACCGGTGATGGCGGAGCGGCGCGCGGCGCTGGCGGGCATCCGCGTCATCGACCTCTCGCACCAGGCGGCGGGCCCGTGGTGCACGTCGCTGCTCGGCGACCTGGGCGCCGACGTCGTCAAGGTGGAGAAACCCGGGCGCGGCGACGGCATCCGCTACGCCGACCGCACCGGCCGGCTCCCGCCCGAGATCGGCGGGCTCAACTTCCAGGGGCTGAACCGCAACAAGCGCGGGCTCACCATCGACATCGGCCAGGAGGCGGGGGCCGGGCTGGTGCGCCGCCTCGTCGCGCAGTCGGACGTGCTGGTCGAGAACTTCCGCCCCGGCGTGATGGAGCGCCACGGCCTCGGCTACGAGACGTTGCGGGCCGCGAACCCGCGCCTGGTCTACTGCTCGATCACCGCCTTCGGCCCGCGCGGCCCGCTCGCCCAGAAGCCCGGCATGGACCTGATCCTGCAGGCGACGGGCGGGCTCATGGGCCACACCGGCGAGGAGGGCGGCCCGCCCATCAAGTCGGCCCCGCCGGTCGCGGACATCACGACCGGCATCTACGCGGCGCTCGGCATCTGCGCCGCGCTCGTCGAGCGCGACCGCTCCGGCACGGGCCAGCGCGTCGAGGTGGCGATGCTCGACGCCGTCGTCTCGCTCTTCTCCGACGTCGCGGCCAACGTCCTCACCGACGGCCAGCGATACGGCAAGTTCGGGAGCGGCCATCCCGACCTGGTGCCGTACCAGGCCTTCCCGGCGCGTGACGGCTACTTCATCGTCGCCTGCCTCACCAACGCCTTCTGGAAGCGGCTCTGCGCGGCGATCGGCCGAGAGGACCTGCTCGCCGACCCGCGCTTCGCGACCAACGACCTCCGCGTCCAGCACCGCGCCGAGGTCGTGCCCATCCTGAGCGACGTCTTCCGCACGCGCGACTGCGCCGACTGGATCGCGCTCCTCGAGGCGCACGACATCCCGGCGTGCCGCGTGAACCGGCTCGAGGACATCCTCGCGCACCCCCAGGTCGCGGCGAACGCCGCGGTGGTGGAGCGCACGGACGACCGTCGCGGCCGCATCCGCACCCTCGCCCCGCCGGTCAAGCTCTCGGCGACGCCGACCGGTGTGGAGCGCCTCGCGCCCGCCCTCGGCGAGCACACGGACGAGGTGCTGCGCGAGTTCGGGCTCACCTCGGCCGAGCTGGCCGAGCTGCGCGCGGCGAAGGTGATCTAGCCATGGCCACGCCGGCGACGACGCTCCTTCATCTGATGACTGGCTACCGGGCGATGCAGGCCATCTGCGTGGCCGCCCGGCTCGGCCTCGCGGACCTGCTGCGGGACGGGGCACGCGGGAGCGAGGAGCTGGCGCGCGCGACGGGCGCCGACGCGCGCGCCCTCCGTCGCCTGCTGCGCGCTCTGGTGAGCCTGGGCGTGTTCACCGAGGATGCAGACGGCCGCTTTGCACCGAGCGCGCTCGGTGCGCTGCTCCGGAGCGACGCCCCGCGCTCGCTCCGCGCCGCCGCGATCTTCTTCGGCGACGAGCGGAACTGGCACGCCTGGGGCAAGCTCGAGCGGAGCGTGATGAGCGGCGAGCCGGTGTGGGGCCCGCGCGGGACGCAGGCGTTTCTCGAGGAGAGCGCCCGGGATCCCGAGGGCGCCGCGCTCTTCAACGCGGCCATGACGTCGCTCACCTCGGCCTTCGACGCCGCGGTGACGGCCGCGTGCGACTTCTCGCGCCTGCGCACGCTGGTCGACGTGGGCGGCGGCCAGGGCGCGTTGATCTCGTCCATCCTCGGTGGCAACCCGGCCCTGCGCGGCATCCTCTTCGACATCCCGCCCGTCATCGAGAACGCGAAGGCCCGCATCGCGGAGGCCGGGCTCGCCGGGCGCTGCGAGCTGGTCGCGGGTGACTTCTTCGCCTCGGTCCCCGTCGGCGGCGACGCCTACGTCCTCAAGTGGGTCATCCACGACTGGGACGACGAGCGCAGCGTCGCCATCCTGCGGAACTGCCATCGCGCCATGGCCCGGGACGGGCGGCTGCTCCTCGTCGAGCGGGTCGTCCCGGAGCGGATCGACCAGAGCGCCGACACGCAGGGTATAGTGCTCGGCGACCTGAACATGCTGCTCTGGACGGGCGGCCGCGAGCGCACCGCCGCCGAGTACGGCGCGCTTCTCGCGAGCGCGGGCTTCACGCCGGCGGGCATCGTTCCCACGGCCACGCAGCTCAGCGTCATCGAGGGGACGCGAGCGTAGCCCGTGGAGTCCGGCGGCAGCTCGCGCCTCTCCCGCCGCATCGCCATCGTCGGCATCGGCGAGACGCGCTACGAGCGGCGGGCGGCGCGCCCCCTCATGGCGCTCCTCCTAGAGGCCGCCCGGGCGGCGCTCGCCGACGCCGGGCTCGCGGCGCGCGACCTGGACGGCATCATGGCGCCCGGCACGTCCTACGCGGAGCTGCACGAGCTGGCGCGCGAGCTCGGCGTGCGGCGCCAGTTCTTCAACGCCGCGGGCTACAATGGCGGCGCGGCGGTCGCCTCGGCGCCGCTGCTCGCCGCGCTCGCCATCGAGGCGGGCCTGGCGACGGCGGTGCTCTGCGTGCGCGGGCTCGCGTGGGGAACGGAGCGGCAGGGGAACGTGGGCCAGCTGCACGCCGAGATGCCGATGAAGGCGAGCTTCGAGATCCCCTTCGGCTGGTATCCGCAGATCGTCTACTTCGCGGGCATGGCGCGCCGCCACATGGAGCTCTACGGCACGACCGAGGCGCAGCTCGGAGCGATCGCGGTCGCCTTCCGCCGCCACGCGGCGCTCAGCGAGAACGCGCTCCTCCGCGATCGCCCCCTCACCCTGGAGCAGTACCTCGCCGAGCCCTACCTCGCCGAGCCGTTCCGCGCCTCCGACTGCTGCCTGGTGAACGACGGCGCGGGCGCCTTCGTGATGACCTCGGTCGAGCGCGCGCGCGACCTCCGCCAGCCGCCGGTCACGGTGCTCGGCGTCGGCGCCGGCGTCAGCGAGGAAGGCGAGTACGCGAGCCTGCGCTCGGACTACCTGGCGACCGCGGCGGTGCACTCCGCCCCGCGCGCCTTCGCCATGGCCGGGCTCGAGCCGGGCGACGTCGGCTTCGTCACGCTCTACGACAACTTCACGTCGATGGTGATCCAGCAGCTCGAGGACATGGGCTTCTGCGGCCGCGGCGAGGGCGGGCCGTTCGTCGGCGGTGGGCGTATCGCGCTCGGCGGCGTGCTCCCCGTGAACCCGAGCGGCGGGCAGCTCGCGCAGGCCTTCATGCTCTCGATGAACAACGTGTGCGAGTCGGTGCGGCAGCTCCGCGGCGCGGCGGGGCCCCGCCAGGTGAGGGACGCGGAGGTCGGGCTGGTAGCGGGCTACTCCGGCTCCGAGCACGCGACCCTGCTCCTCGGGCGCGGCTGATGGCAGCGGCGCGCGAGATCGCGGCGCGCCACCTGCCCGACCCGGAGTGGCCGGCGGCGCGTGCGTTCTGGGAGGGCTGCCGCGCGGGCGAGCTCCGCCTCCCGCGCTGCCGGGACTGCGGGCGCTGGGTCTGGTACCCGGCCTCGGCCTGCCCGGAGTGCGGCGGCGGGCAGCACGAGTGGACGCGCGTGAGCGGGCGCGGGCGGCTCTTCACGTGGGTCACCGTGCACCGCGCCTTCCTCCCCGGCTACGAGGATCGCGTGCCCTTCGTCACCGCGCTCGTCGAGCTGGAGGAGGACGCGCGCGTCCGCCTCGCGACCTTCCTGCACGACGTGCCGCCGGGCGGGCTCCGCGTCGGGCTCCCCGTCGAAGTGACCTTCGAGCGCGTTGACGAGCGCCTCACCCTGCCGGTATTCCGCTGCGTGACCTGATCGGAGGACACCATGCCGCTCGATCCCGAAGCCAAGATGCTGCTCGAGCAGATGACGGCCGTGGTGCGCCCCTTCGACGAGCTCTCCGTCGAGGAGGCGCGCGCCGCGATCGTCACCCTCTCCGCCGCCGCCGGCGAGGGCGAGGCGATCGCCAGGGTCGAGACCCGCACCGTCCCGGGCCCGCGCGGCGAGATTCCGGTGCGCGTCTACGCGCCCGAGGGCCGTGCGCCCTTCCCGGCGCTCGTCTACTTCCACGGCGGCGGCTGGGTGATCGGCAACCTCGAGACGCACGACGGCCTCTGCCGCCACCTCGCCAATGCCGCGGGCGCGCTGGTCGTGTCGGTGGACTACCGCCTCGCGCCCGAGCATCCCTTCCCCGCTCCGGGCGAGGACGCGTACACGGCCACGCGCTGGGTGGCCGCCAACGCCGGGGCGCTCGGCGGCGACGCCCGCCGTATCGCGGTCGGCGGCGACAGCGCAGGCGGCAACCTGGCGGCGGTCGTCTCCCTGATGGCGCGCGACCGCGGCGGACCGCCGCTCGTCTTCCAGCTCCTCGTCTACCCGGTGACCGACGCGCCCTCGGCGAACACTGCGTCGTATCGGGAGAACGCCGAGGGCTACTTCCTGACCGCCAGGATGATGCGCTGGTTCTGGAACCACTACTGCGGGAAGAACCCCGACCTGGACGACCCGTACCTCTGCCCGCTGCGCGCAAAGAGCCTGAAGGACCTCCCCCCGGCGCTCGTCGTCACCGCCGAGTTCGACCCGCTGCGTGACGAGGGTGAAGCCTACGGCGCCCGCCTCCGCGAAGCCGGGAATCGGGTCCTGGTGAAGCGCTACCCCGGCATGATCCACGGCTTCTTCGGCATGGGCACCCTGCTCACCCAGGCCCGCACCGCGACGAAGGAGGCGGCAAGCGCGCTCCGCGCCGCGTTCGGCGCGTCCTGAGCCGCGTGCGCCGGTCCTCGAACGCGGGCAGCACGGGCAACTTCGGGGCGTGCACCGGCCTCGACATCGCGGGACGCGTGACGACCAGCGGGGGCGCCGCGCTCGCGGGCGCGACCGTGACGCTGTCGGGGGCGGCGTCCAGGACGACCACGACGGACAGCGCCGGCCACTACACGTTCTTCGGCCTCGTGAACGGCAGCTACACCGTGACCGCCAGCAAGTCCGGGTGCAGCTTCACTCCCCCGAGCCACAGCGTCACGCTCTCCGGCAACAGCGTCGCGGGGCAGAACTTCACCCAGGCCGGCGGGTGCTGTTGACGCTCGCCTGATCCCGCCAGCGCGCCCGGCCGCCGGATCGTCACAGAGCAGCCGCCTCCGCGCGGACATTCCGTCGGGCACCGTGCTACGGCGCGCCGACGGTCGCCGGGGCAGGCCGCGGCCTGCGGGCGGCGCACAGCTGCCGGTAGAGCGCCTCGATGCCTTCGACGTGCGGCTCCATCGCCTTCGGCGGGACGATGGCCCGGCGCCAGCGGGCAAGGCAGTCGGGATCGGCGATGACGCTCTGCAGGCAGGCGGCGAGGGCCTTGGCGTCTCCGGCCGGGAAGGTCAGGCCGGTGGCTCCATGCTGGACGAGTTCCGGGATGCCGCCGATGGCGGCGCCGATGACGGGTACGCGCGCCGCGTGTGCCTGGTGGATGGCAAACGGTGAGGGCGCCTGCCACGTCGAGGGGACGACCAGCGCGTCGATCGCGGCCAGCGCCTCCCAGCGGTCGCGCCGGGTCACGGGGCCGTGCCAATGGATGTCGGGATGGATGCTCCGCCGGTGAAGTTCCTCCGCGTATCGCCGGTCGACCGGCGCTGCGAACACATGCAGCTCGCCCTGACCCGCGGGGACGGCGGCGAAGGCCTCCACGAGTACGTGGGCGCCCTGTTCCCGTGTCAGCGCGCCGAAGAAGCCGAAGCGAACACGGTCGTGGCGGCGCCTCTCCGGTAGCCAGGTGCCCGGATAGGGCGGGGGGCTCGGGGTGCCGTACGGGCAGAGCGTCATGCGCTCGGTCGGAATGCCGTTCCGGCGGAAGACCTCGCGCACGAACCGGGAGGGGGCGAGGATGCGATCGACCTTCAGGAGCTGGCGCCTGAGGTACTCGTAGCGGTAGAGGTTCGCGCCGACGGCCACCGGGTTGAGGCGCGACCGGGCCAGTTTGCTCCACTCGAGGCACTGGCAGCAGTTCCGGCCCCGCGCCGGGCCATCGCAGCATTCCCCGTCACGCCGGACGAGGCTCCCCTGGTGGCAGAGGAACCAGTAGTCGTTCAGCGTCACCACCCTCGGGATGCCGCGGTTGCGGCACTCGGGAATGAGCTCGGCGGAGAGCGACCCCAGTTGCTGGATATGGACCACGTCGGGCTGCATCTGGTCGAGCAGCCAGCGGACCACGGGCCGCGCCTCCGGGTTGTCGAAACCGTCGAAGAACCGCCCCACCGTTCCCAGCGTCCGGTAGGCTCGCGTTGCAGCCACGCGGTCGACGACGATCGCCAGCTCGCCGTCCAGCTCCATGGTCGTTCCCACGTCCTCCCGGACCCTCGCCGTGCTCAGCACCCGCACCGCGTGGCCGCGCCGGGCGAGGGCGAAGGCGAGGTCGGCACAGTAGGCCCCGGGGGCGGTCGCGTCTCCCGGTGGGAACTGATCGACGACTTGGAGCACGCGAAGCCCCGCGTCGCGGGGCTCGCCGAGGCGTGTGGCGTGCAGGCGCTGCATGAACTCCAGCGGTTTCTCGACCATCTCGACGAGAGGCGAGTGCTGCCGCGCGGCAGGGCGGGCCTTCAGGATGAACTGGTAGGCCATCGCCCCGGAGCGCGCGAAGGCGTCGCGCAGGGCCGGGGTGTACGACATCCCCGCCCGCCGGAGGTACTCCACGATCACGGGGTCCGCCACCTCGTTGGTGGTGCAGTCCCATGACTCCACCGCCAACCCAGACGACACGAGGAGCTCCTCCAGCGTCTCCCGCGTGAAGAAATGCAGATGCGTCGCGTCCAGAATCCCGAGCGTCTCACGGCGAAACGACCCGAGCAGCAGCTCCAGCCGCACCGACACGTGCGCAACGTTCGGCACCGACGCCACCACAGCGCCGCGCTCCGGCTCGAGGACCCCCAGCGCCTCCCGCAGCACCTGCCCCGGGTCCCGCAGATGCTCGAGGACGTCCGAGAAGAGCACCACGTCGAAGCGCCCCGCCCCCAGCGCCGCGGTCCACCCCGGCTGCTCCACGTCCGCCACCAGCACCTGCTCGCAGTACGCCCGGGCCCGCGCCGCATCCTCCGCGTCCCGCTCCACTCCCACCACCCGGCAGCCCAGCGTGCCCAGGGCCTCGGCCCCGTACCCGTGCGCGCAGCCGACGTCGAGCACCCGCCGATCCGGCCCGATCAGCCGAGCGACCTTGGCGATGACCGAGCCTTCGTTGGTGAGGTCGGCGGTGAGGTGACTGTACTGCGACACGAACCGGTATTTCTGGCTACGGCCCGATCGTGCTCGGACCGTTCCAGCGTCCCCGGTCGCGGCTTGCAGCTGGTGGCACCCCGCAGCCTCGTCCGCTCCCCGTTGCCACCCGGCAGTCGCCCCTCAACACCCGCACCACGAGGCGTTCCACTACCTCAAGAGGCGCGGGGCGTGCAAGCGCAGCGGCCCTCCATCACCTCGACCTTGGTAGCATCCATGCCCTCAATGCCGGTTGGAGTCGTGGCAACCGAGGCGGTCGCAATGGTAGAGAGTGCCGGATGCGCCCCGCAGCGCTCGACCTGGGCTCGCGCCACTTGCAGGCCACCAGGGTCGACGGCGCGCTGCGCGTGGTCATCGACCGCCCCGAGCGCCGCAACGCGCTCACTATCGAGATGTACCACGGCCTCAAGAAGGCCGCCGTACTCGCCGAGCGCGACCCGGCGATCGACGTGCTCCTCGTCACCGCCACCGGCGATCACTTCTGCGTCGGGGGCGAGATGGGCGGGCGGCACGAGGGCGGCGCCGGGCTCGACCGCGAGACCGACGGCATCGACCTCCTCCCCTTCATGCAGCTCGAGCGCTGCCCGAAGATCGTCGTGCTCGGGATCAACGGTACGTGCCAGGGCGGCGGGCTCAACCTGACCCTCACCGCCGACCTCGCCGTCGCCTCCGAGCGCGCCACTTTCCGCGCCCCGGAGCTGCTGCGCGGCGTGGCCGACTGCTTCCTGGGCGCGCGCCTGGCGACCCGGGTGGGCATGGCGCGCGCGAAGCTCCTCCTCTTCACGGCCGCGGAGGTGACCGCCGCCGAGGCGCTCGCCATGGGCCTCGTCGCGCGCGTGGTGCCCCACGCGCAGCTCGAGACGGCGCTCGCCGAGACGATCGAGCGGGTGCGAGCGACGGGTCCGCAGGCGCGGGCGGCGCTCAAGCGCGACCTGAACCGCCAGCTCCCCGCGATCGACTTCGCGATGTTCGCCGCTTCGCTCGCCTCCGACGAGGTGCGCGAGGGCTTCGCGGCGTTCGTCGAGAAGCGTCCGGCCGGGTGGACGCGGCGAAGGGAGTAGGCGCCCGCCGGGCGGCGGGGCTTGACGTAACGAACGTTCGTTCGTTACACGTCTCGCATGCCGACGGCGGCCGCCAAGCGCAGGGCCGGTCACGGCGCCGCCGCGCTGCCGACCCGCGAGGTCATCCTCGACACGGCCGAGCGCCTGTTCGCCGCGCGCGGCGTGGAGGGCGTGGCGGTGCGCGACCTCGCGCGCGAGATGGGGATCACCGCCTCGAGTCTCTACAACCACTTCTCCGGCAAGCGGGCGCTCTACGACGCCGTCCTCGAGCGGGGGCTCGGGCCGATCGTCGAGGCCGTGGCCGTCGCCTGGCAGGACGGGCTCCGCCCCGAGCGCGTGCACGCGACGCTCGACCGGCTGACCGCGCACCTGGCCCGCCATCCGCACCTCGCGCGCCTGCTGCAGCGTGCGCTGCTCGAGGAGTCGGCGGCGGTGCAGGCGCTCCTCGCTCGCTGGGTCGGCTCGCTCTACCGCGAGGGCATCGCGGTGGTCCGCAAGGCGGCCCGCGACGCCGGCTGGGAGGCCGAGCAGGTCCCGCACCTGGGCGTCGCCCTCTTCGGCATGATCTTCGCCTACTTCACGAACGCCACCGCGCTCCGCCGGCTGGCCGGTTGGGGCGACGACCCCTTCTCGGCGCGCGCGCTCGCCGTCCAGCGCCGCTTCCTCGAGCAGGCGATCATCCGGCTCCTCGGGCCGCGCCCGCGGCCGCTCGCACGGAGGCCCCATGGCTGACACGGAGCATGGCCGCATCACCGACGAGGGCATCGCGAAGCTGCGCGCCCGCATCGGGCAGGGCTTCCCGGGCCGCCGCCCATGGCGCACCGAGGTGACGCGCGACGCGATCTACCATCTCGCGCTCGCGATCGGCGATCTCTCGCCCCTCTATCTGGACGAGGACTACGCGCGGAAGACGCGCTGGGGGACGCTCATCGCCCCGCCCATCATCGTGCAGAGCATGGACACGCTGCGCGCCGTCGGCCACAGCGGGCTCCCGGAGGGTCTGCCCGGCGTGCACTCCATCTGGACCGGCTCGCTCTACGAGTGGGAGCGCGCGGTCAGGCTGGGCGACCGCCTGCGCGCCGACTGCTACCTCAAGTCGCTCACCGAGAAAGAGAGCACCTTCGGCGGCGGCCGCGCCCTCTACCAGACCTACGAGGCGGTCTACTACGACCAGGACGGGCAGCGCGTCGGGCTCCGGAACGACACCTGGATCCGCATCGAGCGCACGAAGACGCGCGAGAAGAAGAAGTACGGCGAGATCGCGCTCGCCCAGTGGACGCCCGAGGACATCGCGCGCTTCCAGGAGGAGTACCGCCGGCAGACGCGCGCGACCGAGCGATGGTGGGACGACGTCGAGGTGGGCGACCCGCTCGGTCCGCTCCTCAAGGGCCCGCTCACGCCCACCGCCGAGATCGCCTTCGAGTCGTTCTTCGGCATCTACCTGGTGGGGAACATCGTGGCGGCCCGGCTCTACGACAAGCACCCCGCGCTCATGATCCCGAACGAGCAGGGCGTCCCCGAGCCGCCGCAGCGCGTGCACTGGGACAACGCCTTCACGCAGCGGCTGCTCGGCCTGCCCGGGGCGTACGACCTCGGCCCCGAGCGCTGCGCCTGGCTCTGCCAGTGCGTGACGGACTGGATCGGCGACAGCGGGCTGCTCACGCGCCTCGAGGCCCGCTACCACAAGTTCAACTACATGGGCGACGTCACCTGGGTGAAGGGGCGGGTCAGCGACAAGTTCGAGCGCGACGGCAGGGCGTACGTGCGCTGCGAGCTCCAGTGCGTGAACCACCGCGACGAGGTGACGGCGACCGCGACCGCCGAGGCCGAGCTGCCCGGTCGATGACCCGGGTGCGCGAGATCGCCCGCCGGGTCTCCAACTGGGGGCGCTGGGGCGCGGACGACGAGCGCGGCACGGTCAACTTCATCACCCCGGACGTGGTTTGCCGCGCGGCGGCGTACGTGAGGCGGGGCGCGGTCTTCAGCCTGGGCCTCTCCCTCGGTCCCGGGGGGCCGCAGATCGGTCAGGGCGGGCGCACGAACCCGGTCCACACCATGACGGCGGTCGACGGGCGCCTCGGCGCCGATCCCGACGGCCCGCGCTACGCCGACGACGCGGTCAGCATGCCGCTCCAGTGCGCGACCCAGTGGGACAGCCTGGCGCACGTCTGGTACGAGGGCCGGCTCTACAACGGCGTGCCCGCGTCCACGCTCGGCCCCGCCGGCGCCGGCCGCAACGCGATCGACAAGCTCGCGCGCGGCATCCTGTCGCGCGGCGTCCTGCTCGACCTGGCGCGCGCGCGCGGCGTGGACCGGCTCCGCCCGGGCGAGGTCATCGGGCCCGCCGATCTCGAGTCCGCCGAGCGCGCGGCGGGCGTGCGTGCTGAGCGCGGCGACGTCCTTCTCCTCCGCACCGGGCACCTGGCCGTGTTCACGCGCGACGGCGACCGCGAGGGCTACATGCGGCAGATGCCGGGGCTGGGGATCGCCTGCGTCGAGTGGCTCCATGCGCGCGAGGTCGCCGCGGTCGCCAGCGACACGAGCGCCGTCGAGGTGATCCCCTTCGAGGATCCGGCCGTCCCCCTCCCCGTCCACGCCCTCTGCATCCGCGACATGGGCCTCACGCTGGGCGAGATGTTCGACCTGGACGAGCTGGCCGCGGACTGCGCCCGGGACGGGGTGTGGGCGTTCCTGTTCAGCGCCCCCCCGCTCAAGGTGACGGGCGGCCTCGGGTCGCCCCTCAACCCGCTGGCCGTGAAATAGGCTCGCTACCCCGGCGCTGCCCACGCTGTGGGACGCGGCGTGCGAGGTCTACGCCGAGATGAACGTGGCCGTGTGGCGAGGCGCGGGCGCGCGCGCCGCGCGGCGGAAGCTCCGCTCCACCTGACTCCGTAGCCGCCGGACGAGCGCGTCCCGGTCGGCCTTCATCCCGCTCGCGACCCAGTCGGCGAGCAGCACCTGGTCCAGGGCGGAGAAGAGCCGCGCCAGGTAGGCCGGGTCCTCGTCGACGAACACCCCGGCCGCGACGCCGCGCCGGAAGATGTCCGCCTGGAGCGCGTGGATGTCGCGCCAGTGCTCGACCTGCGCCTCGGTGCCGCTCGGCGCGATGGCCCACGACGTCCCGGCGCGCAGGTGCATGCGCAGGAAGGCGGGGTGCGCCACGAAGTAGTCGATGTAGAGCCCGATCAGCGCGTCGAGCGCCTCGGCGGGCGGCGCCTTGCGGCCCGCCACCTGGCGGGCCAGCTCGAGCAGCTCCCGCCCGCGCTCCTCGAGGATGGTGCGGTAGAGCGCCGTCTTGCTCGGGAAGATGGCGTAGATGGTGCCCATCGAGAGCCCGGCCAGGCGCGAGATGTCCTGCAGCTTCGCCTGCGCGAAGCCGCGCTCGGCGAACACCTGCTCCGCGGCCTCGACGATGTGGCTCCGGTAGACGTCGGTGCGGGCCCGGCGGGCCTCGTCCCGGGGCTTCCGGCGGGCGGCCATGCCCCCCCGTCTACCATCGCCGGGTCCGATTGACAAGTCGGATTTCCGAATGCTAATTCGGACTGACGAATACCCGATCCAGGGAGGGCGTTTCATGGAGTTCGGGATCTTCTCGCAGATGCACGTCCCGCCGTGGGACGACGAGCACTCACGTTACCTCCGCGAGCTCGAGGTCTCGCTCGCGGTCGAGGCGGCGGGCTTCAAGTACGACTGGTCGCCGGAGCACCACTTCCTGAAGAACTACTCCCACCAGCCGGCGCCCGAGGTGTACCTCTCCTGGGTCGCGGCGCGCACGAAGCGCATTCACGTCGGCACGGCGATCGTCAACATCACGGCGGCGGTGAACCACCCGGCGCGCGTCGCCGAGCGCATCGCGGTCATGGACCACCTCTCCGAGGGCCGGGTCGAGTTCGGCACCGGCCGCGGCTCGTCGTCGGCGGAGTGGGCGGGCTTCGCCATCCCGTCGGCGGCCGAGACCAAGCCCATGTGGCGCGAGTCGCTCGAGCAGATCCCCCGCATGTGGCGCGACGAGCCCTACGCGTTCGAGGGGAGGTACTTCCGCATGCCGGAGCGGAACGTGCTCCCCAAGCCCTACTCCAAGCCCCACCCGCCCATCTGGGTCGCCTGCTCGAGCCCGCCCACCTTCATCGAGGCAGGGGAGCTCGGCCTGGGCTCGCTCTGCTTCACCTTCGGCACGCCGGCCGAGATCGCCGAGCACGTGCGCAACTACAAGGAGGCGATCAAGCGCTGCACGAACCCGATCGGCGAGTACGTCAACGACAACATCGCCGTCACCACCAACATGTTCTGTCTCGAGGACGGCGACAAGGCGCGCCACCTCTACTCCAGGGCGCGCGTGGAGGCGTTCACCGAATTCTTCTTCGGCTGGCTCGACTCCATCCCGCGCCCCAAGGGCTTCCCCCGGGAGGGGCCGATCAAGGTGCCGCCGAGCACGCCCGAGGAGCTCCGGGCGGGGCTCGCCGTGGGTGGCCGCCAGATCGGCGCGCCCGAGGAGATCGTACGAGTGATCGAGATGTACGAGGCGCTCGGCGTGGACCAGCTCATCTACGCGCCCTTGACCCTCACCCTGGACCAGAAGTACGTGCTCGAGTCGATCGAGACCTTCGGCAGGCACGTGCTCCCGAGGTTCGACCAGGACCCGATGCACCGCACGACGCGCCAGCGCGAGGCGGCGCTCAAGGCGAAGGCAGCGTGAGCGTCCCCGTCGTCGACCAGATCCTGATCGGCGGCGAGTGGGTGCGCGCCGCGGGGGGGACGTACGCGGTGATCGACCCGGCGACCGAGGAGCTCGCCGGCCACGCGCCGGAGTGCTCGGTCGAGCAGGTGCGCGCCGCGGCGCGGGCCGCGCGCGCGGCCTTCGAGCGCGGCCCGTGGCGCGCCATGAGCGGCGCCGAGCGCGCCGCGCGCCTCGCCGAGGCCGCGGAGCGCTTCGCGCGCGAGGCCCCGGGCCTGGTCGATCTCACCATCGCCGAGACGGGCGCCGTCCGTCCCGTCGCCGAGACGCAGCAGGTGGGCGCGGTGGCCGTGCGCCTCGCGCGCGCCGCCGAGCTCGCCGCCATCCCCGCCGATGAGCCCCTGCCCGCCCGCGGCAGCGCCCACGGCCTCGTCGCGCGCGAGCCGGTCGGCGTGGTCGCCTGCATCACGCCCTTCAACTTCCCGATGACGAGCTGCGCCGGGAAGATCGGTCCCGCCCTCGCCTGCGGCAACACGCTGGTGGTGAAGCCCGCGCCCGCCGACCCGCTCGGCGTGGCGGCGCTCTGCCGGATCGTGGCCGCAGTTCTGCCGCCCGGCGTCCTCAACTTCGTCGCCGGCCAGGGCCCCGAGATCGGCGAGGCGCTCGTGCTCGCGCCCGAGGTCGACATGATCTCGTTCACGGGCAGCTCGGCCGTCGGCGCGCGCATCCAGGAGGCGGTCGCGCCCCGCATGAAGCGCGTGCTCCTCGAGCTGGGCGGCAAGTCGCCCAGCATCGTCTTCGCCGACGCCGACCCGGCGAAGGCGCTCGCGGGCGCGATGCAGCCGTGGACGTTCCACACGGGGCAGGCGTGCATCGCCGGCACGCGCCTCCTCGTCGAGCAGTCGATCTCCGACGACTTCACGGCGCGGCTCGCCGCAGCCGGCCGTGCGCTCCGCGTCGGGGACCCGCGCGAGCCGGGCACGGTGGTGGGCCCCCTCGTCTCGGCGGCGCAGCGCGCGCGCGTCGAGCGCTACATCGCGCAGGGCCTGGCCGAGGGGGCGACGCTCGCCTGCGGTGGGAGGCGCCCGCCGCACCTCGCGCGCGGCTACTACGTCGAGCCGACGCTCTTCACCGGCGTGCGCAACGACATGGTCATCGCGCGGGAGGAGATCTTCGGCCCGGTGATCAGCGCCATCCCGTTCCGCGACGAGGCCGACGCGATCGCCCTCGCCAACGACTCGGACTACGGCCTCTACGGCTACGTGTGGACGCGCGACGCCGAGCGCGCGCTCAGGGTGGCGCGCGCGCTCCGCACCGGGACGGTGCAGGTGAACGGCAGCCCGCTCAACCCCGACGCGCCCTTCGGGGGCTACCGGCGCTCCGGCATCGGCCGCGACGGCGGGCGCTGGGCGCTCGCGGCGTACAGCGAGCTCAAGTACATCGGCTGGACGGCATAGGAGTAGCCATGTTCGACACGATCATCAGGGGCGGCAGGGTAGTGGACGGCTCGGGCCTCCCCAGCCGCACCGCCGACGTCGGGATCAAGCTCGGCCTGGTCGCGGACGTCGGGCGGCTCTCCGGCGCGCGCGAGACGATCGATGCCGACGGGCTGGTCGTCATGCCGGGCATCATCGACGTGCACACCCACTACGATCCGCAGCTCACCTTCGAGCCGTTCGCCACCTCGTCGTGCTTCCACGGCGTCACCGCGGTCGTCGCCGGCAACTGCGGCTACTCGATCGCCCCCTGCGCGCGCAAGGACCACGACTGGCTGATCGAGCTCTTCGCCCGGGTCGAGGGGATGTCGCCGAACGTGCTCCGCGAGGGCCTCCCCTGGGACTGGGACACGTTCCCGTCCCTCCTCAAAGTGCTCGACGGCCGCCTCGGGATCAACGCCGCCTTCTACGTCGGCCACTCGGCGCTGCGCCGCTTCGTCATGGGCGACGGGGCCTCCGAGCGGCCGGCAACCGCCCCGGAGCTCGAGCACATGCGCACGCTCGTGCGCGATGCGATGACGGAAGGGGCCGCCGGCTTCTCCTCGTCGCAGGCGCCGACGCACGTCGACCAGGCCGGCCGGCCCGTGCCGTCGCGCCGCGCCCCGTTCGAGGAGGTCGCCACCCTGGCCGAGGCGGCGGGCGAGCGCGGCCCGGCGACCATCGCCTTCCTCGCCGAGAGCGCCGTGCAGGGCTACGACGCTCAGGACCGCGAGCGGCTCATCGAGCTCGCCCGCCGCTCCGGGCTTCCCGTCATCGTGCAGGGCATGGGCTTCCGTCCCGGCCAGCGGGCGAAGTGGGAGGACCAGGTGCGCTTCCTCGAAGAGGCGAGGCAGCGGGGCGCCGCCATCTTCTCGATGCTGCGCACGCAGCCGTTCATGCGCCCCTTCAACTGGCGGCGCGGGACCTCGCTGTTCGACGGGGTCGTCCACTGGCGCGATCTGCCCGACCTCCCCCCCGCCGAGCGCCTCGCGCGGCTCCGCGACGCGAAGTTCCGCGAGCAGCTCCGCTGGGGGCTCGACCACCCGAACACCGACCCGAAGCTGGGCTCGACGCTACCGCCCCCGGCGCTCGACCGCGTCTTCGTCGACCGCTCCGCGGCGCGCCCGGACGCGGTGGGAAGGAGCCTCGCGCAGCTCGCCCAGGAGCAGCGGGCGCATCCGGCCGACGTGATGTGCGACCTCGCCGTGGCGGACGACCTCGAGACGCAGTTCCTCTGGAACAGCGAGAGCCCCGAGTGGATCGCGGCCAGCGCGGAGGCGCAGCAGAACCCGCACATGATCGTCGGCACCGGTGACGGCGGGGCGCACGCCGATCGCGACGACGGCGCGGAGTGGTCCACCTACTACCTCCGCTCGTGGCTGCTCGATCGCAAGATCCTCCCGCTGGAGGAGGGCGTGCGCCGGATCACCCGCGTCCCGGCCCTGCTCACGGGCATGCGCGACCGCGGCACCCTGGTGCGGGGCTGCCCCGCCGACATCATGATGTTCGACCCGACCCGCCTCGCCCTCGGCAAGAAGCAGCTCGTGCGCGACATGCCCGGCGGGGAGGAGCGCTGGCAGGTGCGTCCCGAGGGCGTCGTGCGCGTCTTCGTGAACGGCAGGACGATCGTCGCGGGGGGCGAGCTGACCGGGGAGACCGCCGGCCGCGTCCTCAAGATCGGTACCCCTCCATCATGAGGGCAGCCGTCCTCCGCGCCGCCGGCCGGCCGGTCACCATCGAGGAGGTCGGCGTCCGCGATCCGGGACCCGGCGAGGTCCGGGTGGCGATCCGCGCCGCCGGCCTCTGCCATTCGGACCTGAGCGTGATCGACGGCGCGATCCCCTACCCCACCCCCGTCGTCCTCGGCCACGAGGGCGCCGGTGTGGTGGATGCCGTCGGCGCGGGTGTCACCGCTGTCGAGGAGGGCGACACGGTCGTGCTCTCCACGCTCGCCCACTGCGGCCGCTGCCCCGCCTGCGAGGTCGGACGCCCGACCGAATGCCGGAATGCCCCCAGTCCCAAGGACGCCCGGCCCTTCACGCTGGACGGCGAGCCCGCGTATCAGTTTGCGAACGCGTCAGCGTTCGCAAACTGGACCGTCGTTCGCGAGCAGAGCGCGATCGCGATCG
This sequence comes from Deltaproteobacteria bacterium, assembly GCA_005879795.1. Classification (NCBI taxonomy): domain Bacteria; kingdom Pseudomonadati; phylum Myxococcota; class Myxococcia; species Deltaproteobacteria bacterium. Next base: position 5,245 of record VBKJ01000196.1, on the reverse strand, counting down.
ACGCCCGCGTGCCGTTCGACCGCGCGGCGCTGATCGGCTGCGGCATCATGACGGGGGTAGGTGCGGTGCTCAATCGGGCGCGCGTCGAGACCGGCGCCTCGATGGCCGTCTTCGGCCTCGGCGGCATCGGCCTCTCCTGCGTGCAGGGCGGCGTGCTCGCGGGCGCGGCCAGGATCATCGCCGTCGACGTCGTGCCCGCGAAGCTCGAGCTGGCGCGTCGTCTCGGCGCCACGCACGCGATCGACGCGACGAAGGACGACCCCGTCCCCGCGGTCCGCGACTTGACGCGCGGGGGCGCCGACTACACCTTCGAGGCGGTCGGCAGCCTCACCGTCATCCGCCAGGCGCTCGACGCGCTCGGTGCGGGCGGCGCGCTCACCATCGTCGGCGTGCCGAAGATCGGCTCGACGTTCGACTTCGTGGTCCACGCCCTCTACCAGAACAAGGCGATCCTCGGCTGCCGCTACGGCACCGCCCGGCCGCGCCGCGATTTCCCGATGCTCGCCGACCTCTACCTCGGCGGCCGGCTCAAGATCGACGAGCTCATCACGCGCCGCTACGCGCTCGACGAGTTCGCCGCCGCGCTCGACGACCTGCGCGGCGGGCGGCTCGCGCGCGGCGTCTTCTCCCTCGGAGGCAGCGCCCATGGGTAAGTTCGGCCACTTCGTGATCGATGCCGACGGCCACGGCGGCGAGCCCGCCGACTGGCAGGAGCGCCTGCCGCGCGAGTTCCAGCCGCACATGGCGGCCCGGCGCGAGCGCATCAAGCAGCAGTTCGCGAACCTGCCCGGGGTCGGCGTCAAGGAGACGCGCGGCACGGCGCGCGTCGACAGCCTCTCGCGGCCCGGCATGACGGATCCCGAGAGCCGGCTCGCCGACATGGACCTCGAAGGCATCGACGTGACCGTCATGTTCCCCGGCGGTGCGGGCGAGGAGTGGGCGGGCCTCGACCGCGGCTTCGCGATCGCGCTCTGCCGGACGCTGAACGACGCGCGCGCCGAGTTCTGCCGCTACGCGCCGGCGCGCCTCAAGTCGGTCGCCAAGCTCCCCATGATCGACCCCGAGGCGGCGGCCGCCGAGCTGGGCCGCGCCGTCACCCAGCTCGGCATGGTCGGCATGGTGACGCCGCAGCACATCCGCGAGCGGAACCTCGATCACCCGAGCTTCGACGTGGTGTGGCGCGAGGCCGAACGCCTCGGCGTCCCGGTCTGCGTCCACGGCGGCGGGCAGGCGATCGACCAGGTGCCGATCGGCGTCGACCGGTGGAGCACCCGGCTCGAGGTGCACGCCTTCACGCACCCGGTCGGGCAGATGATCGCGGTCATGGCCTTCACGGTGGGCGGCATCCTGCACCGCTTCCCCAAGCTCCGCGTCGCCTTCCTCGAGGCCGGCGTCGGCTGGCTCCCCTTCTGGCTCGAACGCCTCGACGAGCACTGGGAGCTCACCCCCGAGCAGGCGCCGCGCATCGACCGCAAGCCGAGCGAGTACTTCCTCTCCGGCCGCTGCTGCATCGGCTGCGATCCCGACGAGCGGGGCATCCCGTGGGTCGTGCAGTCGCTCGGCGAGGACGTGGTCGTCTACGCCTCGGACTACCACCACTGGGACTGCAAGTTCCCCGACACGGTGAAGATCATCACCGAGCGCACGGACCTGAGCGACGCGAGCAAGCGCCGCATCCTCGAGGCCAACCCGCGGCGCCTCTACGCCATCGCCTGACCACGCCCCGCGCGGACATGCTGGCCTCAGGGCGTCGTACAGGTGCACGTTCGGCCGACGCCGCGGCAGACCTGGCCCGGTGTCGAGCACGTCCCGCCACAAGCCGCGCCGGTCGGGGCGCCGCAGGCGGGACGCGGCGGCATGGTGGTCGCGCAGGTCCCGGCGCACGACTGGAAGTCCGCGGGGCAGGCCGCCGTGTCCGCCTGTGCCGGCGCGGCGCAGCCCTCGAGGCACGAGCGAACGTCGGAGGCGGTCCGGCATCCCGTCACGCAGGTCCTCAAGTTCGCCGTGGCATTGCGCGCGCACGCCCCGAGGTCCTCGCCGCACGCCCCCAGGCAGGCCGCGGTGGACGGGTCACCCGCCGAGGTCGACGACGCGTCGCACGCCTGCACGCAGCTCGGCTGGTTGCTGCGGCAGGTGGTCCGGTCGGACCGGAACGTGTCCGTACAGCCACGGCTGCAGGAGCCGATGTCCGCCGGAGCGGAGTTCGCCCGACAGTCCATCCGGCAGCTCGACCGCGTCACCCGCGCGGTCTTGAGACAGGCGGCGGTCTGCGCACCGCACCCCGCCCCACACGGCTGGCTGGTCTCGCGCGCCGTCGCAGCGAGGATCGCGCCGAGACCGATCACACCACAAAGCACCTTCCAGGGAAGCTTCATGACACCTCTTTTCGGGTCGCCGACCCTCCCGGGGGAAGAGCAAGGGCCGTACCGAGGGACCTCTCGAGGCTCGCGCCCGCTCGAGACCCCCACGGCCATGCGCCCCTCGGGGCGAGCCGTCACGCGGGGCGCAGGATGGCGACATCCGGGAGCGGCTACGATGGACTTGCGCCCCTGCCAGAATGCGACCGCGCTGCGAGGCGGCGGCACCATCGGCGCGGGGTGCCACCTCGACCCCGCAACGTCGTCACGCGGGCCGCGCCAGGAAGATCCCGTGATCGGATCAGGTCATGGAGAAGCCTACGAGACGCCGCTCGGCTTTGCGCGCCGCGCGCCCTACTCGGCCCGCAGCGCCGCCAGCACCTGCTCGGGATGCGCCGCCGCATCGCTGACCCGCGCCCAGTGCTTGCGCACCTTCCCGTCGGGCCCGATCCACACCGTCGAGCGGATGACGCCGACGGTCTTCCTGCCGTACATCGTCTTCTCCCCGTAGGCGCCGTAGGTCTTCATGACCTTGCGCTCGGGGTCGGAGAGGAGCGGGAACGGGAGCTTGTGCTTGGCGATGAACTTCTGGTGCGAGGCCTCGCCGTCGGCGGAGACGCCGAGCACGACGGCGTCGAGCTTCCCGATCTCCTTCCAGGCGTCGCGGAAGCCGCACGCCTCCTTGGTACAGCCGGGCGTGTCGTCCTTGGGATAGAAGTAGAGGATGACGTGCCTGCCGGCGAAGTCCGCGAGCGAGACCGACTTTCCCTGCGCGTCCCTGAGCGTGAAGGCGGGGGCTGCCTTCCCTTCCTGGATGGTCGCCATGGCGCGCTTAACTGACGGCTGGGAGGGAGCATGTCAACCGGACGCTTCACGGATCGCGTGCTGTTCATCACCGGAGCCGGCTCGGGCCTCGCGCGGGCGACGGCCAGGCTCTTCGCGGCCGAGGGCGCCAGGGTGTTCGCGGTCGACGTGAACCCCGACGGGCTCGCCGAGACGATCCTCGCCATCCGCCTGGCGGGCGGCTCGGCGGAAGGCGCGACCTGCGACGTGGCCGACATGGCGTCCGTGCGCGACGCCGTCGAGCGCACGGTCGCGCTGTTCGGGGGCCTCCACATCCTGGTGAACGCCGCCGCCGTCGGGCGGAGCGCGCGGCTCGAGGAGATCGACCCGGCGGAATGGGCGCGCGTCCTCGCCGTGAACCTGACCGGGCCGTTCAACACCGTGAAGACGGCGCTGCCGCATCTCCTCGCGGCGCGCGGGACGATCGTCAACGTCGCCTCCTCGGCCGCCATGCGCGGACAGGCGTATGCCGCGCACTACGCGGCCTCGAAGGCGGGGCTCGTCAACTTCACGCGCTCGATCGCGCTCGAGTTCGCGAGCCGCGGGCTGCGCGCCAACTGCCTCGCGCCGGCGGGGATCATGTCGCCGTTCATCAAGAACTTCATCCCGCGCCCCGACTTCGAGCCATCGCTCGTCGCCTACTACTCGCCGCCCGTGCCGCACCAGATGTCGAAGCCCGAGGACATGGCCAGGACGATCGCATTCCTCGCCTCGGACGAGACGCCGATGATCACCGGGGCGACGCTGGTGGCCGACTGGGGGACGCTCGCGTAGTGGCCGGGCTCCTCGCAGCGCTCGAGCGCGCCGCCGCCGAGCGCGGGGCGCACCCGTTCATCCTGCACGCGGACCGGCGCGTGACCTATGCCGAGTTCGACGGCCTCGCGAATCGCGCGGCGAACGCGCTCGGCGGGCTCGGCGTCGCGAAGGGCGACCGGGTGACGCTCGCGATGGGGAGCTCGGTCGAGTACCTGGTCGCCGCCTTCGGCATCCTGCGCGCCGGGGGCGTGCTGAATCCGGTGAACCCGGCGCTCGGCGCGCGCGAGCTCGGCTACGTCCTCGGTCACGCGGAGCCGAAGGTCGTGATCACCGACGCGGCAAGGCTCGAGGCCGCGGGCACGGTGCTCGGAGCCGACGCATTCGCGGCGCTGGTCGCGGGCAGCGCCGCCGCGCCGCCCGCCGTCGCCCTCGGCCCCGGAGACGCCTCCACGCTCCTCTACACCTCGGGCACGACCGGCACGCCGAAGGGCGTCCTCTTCAGCCACGGCTCGACCGGCATGGGCGGGCGGCACTTCATCGAGGCGCTCGGGCTCACGCCCGACGACACCATCCTCGCCGTGACGCCGCTCTTCCACGGCAACGCCTGGGGCGCGGTGCAGACGGCGCTCCACGCCGGCGGGACGGTCGCCTTCCCGCGGGCGTTCCACGCCTCGGAGTTCTGGCCGCTCGTGCACGCGACGGGCGCCACGGTCCTCTACACGCTGGGGACGACCCTCGCCATGCTCCTCACGCGCGAGTCGTCGGCGCTCGAGCGCACGAGCCGGCTGCGCATCATCCTGGGGCTCGGCGCCGCACCCGTCCGCGACGAGGTGATCCGCCGCTTCGGCGTCCGGCACGTCGCCGAGTGCTTCGGCTCGACCGACGCCGGCGTGGTGACCATCACGCCCCTCGGCGCCGCGTGGCGCCCGGGCTCCTGCGGCCCGCCGGTGCCGGGCGTCGAGCTCCGCATCCTCGACGCCCGAGGCAGCACGCTCGGGCCGCGCGAGACGGGCGAGATCGCCGTCCGCTCGCCGGCGTGCCTGACGGCGTACTTCCGCGACCCCGAGGAGACGGCCGCCGCCTTCCGCGACGGCTGGTTCCTGACCGGCGACCTCGGGTTCGTCGACGAGGACGGCTGGCTCTACTTCGTCGACCGCAAGCGGGACGTGATCCGGCGCGGGGGCGAGAACGTGTCGTCGGTGCTGATCGAGAAGACGCTGCGCGAGCACCCGCGCGTCGCCGAGGTGGCGGTGATCGGCGTGCCGGACCCGGTGCTCGGGCAGGAGATC
>VBKJ01000195.1 GCA_005879795.1 Deltaproteobacteria bacterium | reverse complement strand
TCCGGCAGAACTCGGGGTGCGGCTGGTTCCACCGCTCGTCCTCCAGGCTGGTCACGTTGGCGAGGTGGTCGCGGCGGATGAGCACGTAGCCCGAGTGGATCGGCTCTCCGAAGTAGACAACGGCATGACATGATCGCATGGTCGCTCGCCACGTCTGCCGTCCCCATCCCTGCTCGCCTTTAGGGCGGGCTGTTAGCTACCGCGCTGCTACCAGAAGCCCCCGCAGGCCGACGAAAACCGACCGCATGCACGGACCATTCCACCCCTGAATTTATGCGGCCTTTGTCGTCGGCGTTGCTCCGAGTTGGCCCCAAAGCGATCCGTTGGATGGCGCTCGTGCCGCTAGCGGGGCTCGTGCTGGTGCCCTTTGTCGTCGAGACGCGCGGGCTCAGCGCGGCAACCCCAGGATCCGCTGCGCGATGATGTTCGCCTGCACCTCGGAGGTCCCGCCCGCGATCGCGCCTACGCGCGACCAGAGGAACGCCTGCTGCCAGCGGCCGTCCTCGAGCGCGCGCGGCGAGCCGGCGACGAGCGCGGCGTAGGGCCCCTCCAGCTCGAGCGCGAGCTGGTGGAGCCGCTGCGTCAGGCTCGCCCAGAAGAGCTTCACGAGCGACGACTCCGGCCCCGGCTCCTCGCCGCGCTCGAGGCGCGTCAGCGTGCGGCAGTTCATGAGGCCCATGATCTCGACGTCGATCCAGCCCCGGGCGATCTCTTGGCGAACGACCGGATCGCCGGCGCGTCCGTGCGCGCGCGCCAGCCGCACCAGGTCCTCGACCGCGATCCGCTGCAGCACCTGCTCCTTGAAGGCGAAACCCGTGCCGCGCTCGTGGGCGAGCGTGGTCATTGCAATCTCCCAGCCGTGGTTCACCTCGCCGACCACGTGCGCGCGCGGCACGCGCACGGCGTCGAGGAAGACCTCGCTGAACTCGGTCGAGCCGGTCAGCTGGCGGAGCGGGCGGATCGTGATGCCCGGGCTCTCCATGTCGAGAACGAAGTAGGTGAGGCCGCGGTGCTTGGGCAGCGACGGGTCGGTGCGGGCGAGCAGGATCGCCCACCTGGAGAACTGCGCGTAGCTCGTCCACACCTTCTGGCCGGTCACCACGAACCCGTCGCCGTCGGGCTCCGCGCGGGTGCGGAGCGCGGCCAGGTCGCTGCCCGCGCCGGGCTCGCTGAAGAGCTGGCACCAGATCTCCTCGGCCGAGAGGATGGGCGGGAGGAAGCGGCGCTTCTGCGCCTCGCTGCCGTGCGCGATGAGGGTTGGGCCGGTGTTGTTGACGCCGACGCGGTTCAGGAGCTGCGGCGCGCGGGCGCGGGCCAGCTCCTGGTTCAGGATCGCCTGCTGGGTGGGGCGCGCGCCGCGCCCGCCGTACTGGCGCGGCCAGAGGAGGCCCAGGTAGCCGGCGGCGTGGAGCCTCTGCTGCCAGTCGCGCAGGAAGGCGACCTCCGCGGCCAGCGAGGCGTCGTCGTGCGGCACGCGCTCGGCGCGCACTGGCCGGTTGGCGGCGAGCCAGGCGCGCAGCTCCCGGCGGAAGCGCTCGTCAGCGGCGGAGAAGGCGAAGTCCATGACGGATGTGCCTGTCTTAGCATTCCTGGGCCAGCTATTGCCTCCGCGGTGGAGGAGGGGGCATTAGAGACGGCATGGGGATCACGTACGTGGATGCCGAAGTGAGCAACGAGGGTGGCGTTGCCCGGACCGTCCGCTTCCTGGTCGACAGCGGCGCAGCCTTCACCGTGTTGCCGCAGGAGACATGGCGGGCGCTCGGCCTCCAGCCGACGCGGACCGTGGACTTCGCTCTCGCCGACGGCTCGATCATCCGGCGCGACGTCTCGTATTGCTTCCTCAAGTTTCAGGATGTGCGGGCGCCCACCCCAGTCGTGCTGGGCGAAGCGAACGATGCGGCGCTGCTCGGCACGCTCACGCTCGAGAGCATGGGGCTCGTACTCGACCCGTTCGAACGAACGCTGCGGCCGGCGCGCCTGAGGCTGGGTGCGGTGGGGCCCGCCGGAGCGATCGCATAGCGCCCGGAGGACGGTTGCGCTTCGGCCTGGTGACGCCTGTCGTCACCCACCACCCCGACCACGGCGCCGAGTGGGAAGAGCATGCCGGCCCGCCCGAGCTCGCCCGCATCGCCAGGGCGGCCGACCGCCTCGGCTACCATCACCTCACCTGCAGCGAGCACGTCGCCATCCCCGCGGCGGCCGCGCCGGTGCGCGGCGCGCGCTACTACGACCCCCTCGCGACCTTCGCCTTCCTCGCGGCGCAGACAGCCCGCATCCGCTTCGCGACCCACGTGCTGGTGCTGCCGTACCACCATCCGCTCGCCATCGCGAAGCGCTACGGCACGCTCGACCGGCTCTCGGGCGGGCGGCTCATCCTGGGCGTCGGCGTGGGGACGCTGGCGGAGGAGTTCGCGCTCCTCGGCGTCGAGTTCGAGGGCCGGGGCGCGCGCTACGAGGACGCGCTGCGCGCGCTGCGTGCCGCCTTCGGCCGCCGCGAGCCCGCGTATGCCGGCACGCACTACCGCTTCGAGGCCTTCCTCGTCGATCCGTGCGGCGTGCAGGCGCAGGTGCCGATCTGGCTCGGCGGGCGGAGCCCGCGCTCGCTCCGCCGCGCGCTCGTCTTCGGCGACGGCTGGGACCCGTTTCGCTTGACGCTCGACGAGCTCGGGGCGCTCCTCACGCGTGCCCGCGCCTCCCGCGAGTGGCGCGCGCGGACAGCGCCGTTCGAATTGGTGCTGACGCCCGACCGGCTCCTCGACCCGACCCGACCCGACGAGCGCGCCCGGCTCGGGGACCTGCTCGAGCGCTACCGGGCGCTCGGCGCGACCATCGTGAACCTCCGCTTCCGGCACCGGAGCCTGGAGCACTACCTCGAGCAGCTCGAGGCGTGCGCCACCGAGATCGTGCCGGGCTTCGCATGAGGGGAGCGGCGGTCGCGCTCCTCCTCCTCGCGACGGCCGCCAGCGCAGGCCGTTTCGACGCCTACTTCGCCGAGCTCGAGTCGCCGGACCGCGCCGGCTGGCAGCAGCCGGCGCGCGTGGTCGAGACGCTTCGCCTGCGCGCCGGGATGACCGTCGCCGACGTGGGCGCCGGCACGGGCTACTTCGCGCGGCGCTTCGCGGCTGCCGTCGGGCCGACCGGGAAGGTGCTCGCGCTCGACATCGAGCCCGAGATGCTGGAGGAGCTCCGCCGCCGGGCGCCCGACGCGACCAACATCGAGACGCGGCGGGCCGAGCCCGCCGATCCCGGGCTCGCGCCCGCGAGCGTCGACGTCGTCTTCATCTGCGACACCGGACACCATCTGCACGACCGCGTGCGCTATTACGGGAAGCTCCGCCGCGCGCTCCGCCGCGGTGGGCGGCTCGTGCTCGTCGACTTCTACAAGCGCCCGCTGCCGGTCGGTCCACCCGTGCAGGAGAAGCTCTCGCGCGCCGAGACGCAGCGCGAGGCGGAGGCGGCGGGGTTCCGGCTGCGGGCGTCCCACACGTTCCTCACCCACCAGTACTTCCTGGAATTCGCACGATGAGCGCGCCGGAGGTCTCGATCCTGCTGCCGGCATACAACGCCGGGGCGACGCTCGACGCCTGCCTCCGCAGCGTGGTGCGCCAGACGTTCCCGCGTTGGGAGTGCATCGTGGTCGACGACGGCTCGGAGGACGGGACGCGCGCCGTCGCCGAGCGCTTTGCCGCGCACGACGAGCGCTTCCGGGTCGTCGCCACGGCGCACCAGGGCCTCGTCGCGGCGCTCGGCACCGGCCTCGAGCGCTGCCTCGGCCGAATGGTCGCGCGCATGGACGCCGACGACGTCATGCACCGCGAGCGCCTCGCCGCCCAGCTCCGCGCACTCGACGCGGAGCCGGCTCTCGCCGCCGTCGGCTGCCACGTCCGGCTCTTCCCGCGGCGCGAGCTGAGCGACGGCCTGCGCGCCTACGAGCGCTGGCTCGACGGCATCGACTCCCCCCGCCGGGTGCGCGCGGAGGCGTTCGTCGAGTGTCCGGTCGCGCACCCGACACTCATGGTGCGCACGGACGTGCTGCGCGCGGCGGGCTACCGCGACGAGCACTGGCCCGAGGACTACGACCTCGTGCTGCGCCTCCTGGGGCAGGGACGCGAGATCGGTGTCGTGCCGCGCCGTCTGCTCGCCTGGCGCGACGGCCCGCGGCGGCTCTGGCGTGCGGGCGAGGCGTACCGCCCGGAGCGCTTCACCGCCTGCAAGGCGGCCTTCCTCGCCGCCCACTTCCTCGCCGGCGCCGACCGCTACGTCCTCTGGGGCTACGGCCCGACGGGGCGGGCGCTCCGCCGCGCGCTCGCCAGGCACGGCAAGCGCCCCTCGCACGTGGTCGAGGTGCACCCCGGCCGGATCGGCGAGATCATCCACGGCGCCCCCGTCATCTCGGTCGACGAGCTGCGCGCACACCCGCGCCGCCCGCTCGTCGCCGCCGTGGCCGGCGAGCGCCCGCGGCGCGAGATACGCGACGCGCTCTCCGCGCTCGGCTTCCGCGAGACGCAAGACTTCGTGTGCGCGGCGTAGCCGCGGCGCGCGTGCGGCGGCGGGGGCGGCCTCGCCGCGACCTTCGAGGGCGCCGCGCGCGACGTTTGGCCGTGGTGTAGGCGGCCGTCGGTGCCCGAGCGGGAGCGCCGAGGCCGCCCCCGCCGCCGCGCCCCTACGCTCCCGCCCGCCGCGCCTCGCGCAGCTCGTACATGGCGCGGAAGAGCGCCGTCACGTCGATCGGCGCGTCGTACGGCTCGCCGCGCAGCTCGCGGTACGCGCGCTCCACGTTGAAGAGGATGCGCTCGGGCTCGGTCCAGCGCGCGTACGGGCCCAGGTCCGATGCGCCGCGCCGCCTCGAGCGCCGGGAGCCCGGCGTCGAAGCAGCGCTTCGTCTCGGCGCGCACGTAGCGGAGGTAGGCCTGCATCTCGCGCGGCCCCTCGACGCCCGAGAGCGGGCCGTGGCCGGGCACACCACGGCGGGGTCGAGTGCCACGATCTCGTCGAGCGCCGCGATCCGGCACTCGAACGTACCCTCCCAGCCGATCGGCGTGCAGAGGCGGAAGAGGACGTCACCGGTGAAGACGACGCGCGCGGCGGGAGATGGACGACGACGTCGCCCGCGGTGTGCGCCGGGCCGACGTAGATCAAGTGCACGGCGATGCCGTCCAGGTCGGCCCCCGTCTCCCTTCGGCGTGCGGCTATCTTGACAGCCACGGGTGGCGGCAGGATGTTCCACCCGCGACCGATGGAGGTGCCCCCATGAGGCTCCGGGCAACGTGTTCGGTCCTACCCGTCGCCCTTGCGGTGCTGGCGAGCTTGGTCGCCGGAACCAGCCGCGCGCCCGCCGCCGACGATGTGCTACCACCGACGCTCACGTGCGTGGACGGTCTGTTCACGAAGATCGCTCCCCGCCCTGGAGAGCTCTCCTTCCGGCGCCGACGCTGGTTCTGCGACGTGGACGGTCAGGCGAATGGCGTGTGCACCTTCGGGCGTCGTTGCCGCCAATGCTTCGGCTGTCGTGGGCTTCGCATCCGATGCGGCGTCACGGTGCCCGTGCCGGTTGGCGAGCGAGAAGGACCCGTCATACTGGTGTGCCTCTCCAGCAGCACGCCCACGCCCTGCGGGCCGACGTTGACTTGCGACACCCCGACCGAGGTCTGCGTCGCTCGCGAGCAGGGCGGTCCCGGCGTCTTCTATTCATGCGAGCCCGTGCCTGCCGGATGCGAGGCGGATCGGAGTTGTCGCTGCGTCGGTGCCGCCCAGTGCCAGCCGCCGTCCAGCACATGCATCGGTGACGGGCCGAACGCGATCACCTGCGTCTGTCCCGCGTGCGTTTAGGGCGAGGCATTCGAGCGCGGCATTAATCTCTTCCAGGGCGCCGCTCGCGTCTCAGTGCTCGCCGTCCTCCTGTGGGCACCGGGCGTGTCGGGCCAGCATCTCCCGCCTCGGCTGGTCTGGCGAGGCACCCTCACGACGACGCAGGGCCTGACCGGGACGTTGACCACTCGAACACGCCTGCATGACGGACGCGATATGGTCCCCGAGTAACGCTTGGCGGTCGGTTCGCGAGTGAGCGGATGTTCGAAGCAAGTCTCGATTCGCATGCGCTCGTCGGGCACAGCCCGCCATGGCCATAGGGCCGGTGCGGACCGTAGCTCACCGGTTGCTCACCTCCGTCGTGGTGCCCAGCATCCCCGCTTGCGTTTGCAGCCGCGCTTGACTCGATGCGCGCCGGGTGTACGGTCGTCCGAAACTCGGCACGAACGCCGATCGAGCGCTCACGATCATCGCGACCGTCCAGGGCGACGAGCGAGAGGAGGATCCTATGGGTCCCCAACGAAAGCTGCTGCTGTTGGCAGCGGCCGTGGTCGGGATGATCACGCCATCCGCAGCAAGCGCCGCGCCTCCATCCCCGGCGCCCAACCCCACCCAGCTGCTGACGGGCCTGGAGGGTGGCTCGGGCAGCACCGTCGGCCCCGGTGGCGCGCTGTACGTCACCGAATCCGCGGCCGGCAGAATCTCGCGCGTCGATCCGAGGACCGGGGTGATCACGACGTTCGCCAGTGGTCTGCCGAAGTCGATCGTGGGCATCGGTGGGACCGACGTCGCGTTCATCGGCGGGACCGCGTACGCACTGGTCACCCTTGTCGGCCCCGACGTCGGCGGCGGCGACGTTGTCGGCATCTACCGGGTGGACGGGCCCGACAGCTTCACCGTCGTCGCGGACATCGGCGCGTTCGCCTTGAGCAATCCGCCGAGCACTCCGTTCGACATCCCAACCGGAGTCCAGTACGCGCTGGAAACCTACCGTGGCGGGTTCTTGGTCACGGATGGGCACCACAACCGGGTGCTGCGGGTCACGCGCGACGGCGACGTTACCGAGATGATCGCGTTCGACAACATCGTCCCGACCGGTCTGGCGGTGTCGGGCAACACGGTCTACATGGCCGAGGCCGGCCCAGTCCCCCACGAGCCCGAGGACGGCAAGGTGGTGTCGTTCAGGCCGAAGTCACCCACCGCCACGGAGGTCGCCTCCGGTGCCAGCCTCCTCGTCGACGTGGAGTTTGGCCGCGGTGGCGATCTCTTCGCCCTCTCGCAGGGCGTCTTCGGTGGCGGCCCTCCGGGCTCTCCGGCGCAGCCGAACACCGGCAGCCTCGTGAAGGTGAACGGGAACGGCACCTTCACCGTCGTCACGGACGGCTTGGACCGGCCGACCTCGGTCGAGTTCATCGGGAACACCGCGTACGTCGTCACGCTCACCGGCGAGATCTGGAAGGTCGAGAACGTCTCGGGTCCGCCCTACGGCGTGTCGTATTAAGCGAATCAGACAGCGAAGCCGCCACCCCGGACGCCGCGAGAACGGCGATCCGGGGAGGCGGAGGGGCTGGCGGAGGCGAAGGTGCGGGCTGTGAGCGCCCCCGTGGAACTATCGCCACCGAGCTTTCGCGCTCCCGCTACCCAAGCCAACTCCAGCTTGCGCAGCAGCCGATCAAGGTCCGCGGCCGCGTCCTTCGCGGTCCGCGGCATGGGTTACCCGGCGAGCTCCGGCTTAGCTCCTGGGTGCCGAGGGTCGTCCCGGGTCGGTCATAGGCACAGACCCGGGTGAACCGCGAGATTCCCGGCAAAACGGTCGGCGTGGGTGTTGTCTCATCTGCGACGACGCTCCTACGGCGACCTGGAGGCGTGCATCGAGTGCAGGGCACTTGACTGAACGTTCAGAAACATCTAAACACACCGAACAGACACGAGGCTGGCCATGGACCGACCGACCGGCATCTTCGTCGATGGCATCGGGGCAGCGGCCGCGACCTCGGGCGTCCTCACCCAGCTCCAGGGCCGCATCTTCGCCCTCCTCTATCTCCACCAGCGTCCGCTCGCGCTGGAAGAGATCGCGGTCGAGCTCGAGCAGAGCAAGAGCAACATCTCGGTCAACATCCGCGGGCTGGTCGAGTGGCACCTGGTCCGCCGCACCCACGTGGCCGGCTCGCGCAAGGACCACTACGAAGCGGCAACGGATTTCTGGCGCGTCATGCAGGAGATCATGGAGCGCCGCTTTCGCTGGAACCTGCGCCAGGTGCTGGCCACCGTCGCCGAGACCGAGCGCGCGCTCACCGAGCGGCACGGCCGCAAGCAGGATGCGTCGGAGCGCGTGACCGCGGGGTTCATGACGAAGCGGCTCGGGGCGCTCCGCGCCTTCTTCGCCGCCGTCGACGCTGGCGTCGGGGCCTTCGCGCAGGGGCAATCGTTCGAGCCCGAGACCGTGAAGAACGTCCTCCGCATGGTCCCGCCGAGGACGTCGGAAAGGAGCTGACCCATGGAACCCGCCCTCACCGCCGCCCTTCTCTGGCTCGTCTTCGGCGCCACCCACGTCGGCCTCGCGACCCGACGGGTTCGCGCCGCCCTGGTGGCTCGGCTCGGGGAGCATGGTTTCACGGCGCTCTTCTCGGTGGTCGCATCCGCCGCGTTCGCGGTCGCGATCGCCTACTTCGCGGCGCACCGCAACGAGGGGGCGACGGGACTCGCCCTGGCGGACGTGGCGGCGCTCCGCGGGGCCCTGATGGCCCTCAGCGTGACGGGGATCGTCCTCGTGAGCGCGGGATCGGCGACCTATGTCGGGTCGCCGTACGACCACCTCGCCGGGACGGTCCGCGCGCCGCAGGGCGTCGAGCGCATCACGCGCCACCCGTTCTTCGGCGGCCTGGCGCTGTTCGCGCTGGCCCACGCCCTCCTCGCGACACGCCTGATCGGGACGGTCGGCTTCGCCGGCTTGGCGCTCGTCACCATCGTCGGGGCTCGACACCAGGACGCGAAGCTCCTGGCCCGCGCCGGTAAGCCGTACGCCGACTACCTGGCCGCGACGTCGGCGATGCCATTCGCGGCGATCCTCGCCGGGCGGCAGCGCTTCGTCTGGCGCGAGTTCCCCCTCGGCGCGTTCGCCACGGGGCTGGCGGTCGCCGTCGCGCTCCGCGCGGTGCACGGCTCGATCTTCGCGAACGGCGGCGTCTGGGTGATCGCCACCGTCATTGGCGGCGCGGGGATCTTCGCCTGGCAGAGCGCGCGGCGGGCCCGGCGCCTGGGAGCCGCCGTCACGGTGCACACGTAGGGACGATGGGCGCCCCGGTCCCCTGGCACTGAGATGTACCGGCGCCACCGCGGGACCTCCGCAGAGGTGGGCGCGTGAGTGTGCGCGAAGGACATCAATGAGTGCCCTCGTCTCGCGGCGCCAGGCGGTCGCCTGTTCGGGCGCGGTGCTCGTCGCGCACGTGGGGCTCGCGCACGAGGTGGTCGGCACGGTGCTCTACCCCTATGGGCCCGCAGCGTTCGGCGGCCCGGTCGGCTGGCACGCCGCGGGACTCTCGGCCGTCGCCGCCGGCCTCCTGATGGCAGCCGGGGTCCTCGGGGTCCTCCGCATCCCCGTCGTCTGGCTCGCCACGGTCGTGAGCGTCGTCGGCTGGATCGTCCTCGTCGGGGAGGCGCTCTGGCATGGCGGCTTTCACTTCTTCGCCTTCACGCTGGGCGTCGCTGGCGCCGTCGTCGCGGTCGAGGGACGATGACGAGCCCGGGACCCGCCAGCCTGATCTACGACGGCGCCTGTGCCTTCTGCCGGCGACGGGTGGAGCGCCTGCACCGCTGCGACGGCCTCGGGTCGGGCTTGTTCACCCCTGCGCGACCAGGTTCGCAGCGCGTCCCTCGGGCGCCCGGGCGCCTCGAGCGCGGCTGCACGTTCCTGGGGAGTGCGCGCGATCCTGGCAGCGCCGTCTTGTGGTCATCGGCCCTGGCGGGCGCCCTGGTCCTGGGCGTGGCCTCGAATCGCAGGAGTCAGGCGCGGAATCCACCGGGGAACCTCACGGCAGTAGGCCATGTACTCCGTGCCGAACGTCTCGCGCAGCGTGGGCTCCTCGTAGAGGACCACGAAGAGGTGAAAGGCGAGCGCGACGACGGCTGCGTAGACCAGCACGCTCGTGCTGGTGAGGAAGAGTCCCTGCCCGAGGATGATGGACACGGCGCAGAGGTAGGCCGGATTGCGCACGTATCGGAACGCTCCGCCGACGACGAGGCGCCGGGGTGGGGCGAACGGTGCCGGCGTCCCGTGCCCCTCGCGCACGAAGCGCACCAAGAAGTCGAGGAGCGGTGGAATGGGCACGATCACGAGCGCGCCGCCAATCCATCTCGACGGAGCCCAGCCGAAGAACGGCGCGTCGAGCTTCCAACCTGACAGGAGGTACGGACCGAGCACGATCACCGATCCTGCGAAGAGAGGCGCGAGGGTGATCGTCCCGATCACCGCGAACCAGGGCGGTCTCTCCGCTTCCCGCCGAGCATTGCCCGGCATTAGCCCTTCTCCCAGGCGGCCCTATAGACCTTCGGCCGGAAAAGTCGAGCGGGTTCGCAAGATACTCGGCGTCCTGCGGGGAGACGAGCCCTTCAGGTGCGGGCACCGGCCGCGACGAGTCAGCGGCGGTCCTGGCCGCCGAAGAGTCACGCTCGGCCCTCAACGGCGCGCAGTACCATCTGCTGACCCTGCGCATGGTCGCGACCCCAGCGCGTATAGGCATCCAGCGCGGCCGCGAGTTCCGTCGCATCCAAGGAGCCACCCGAAAGGATCGTGGTGCCCAGCGTCTCCATCACGCGCTGCCAGATTCTGAGTGCGGCTTCGAATTCCGGTTCGCCGCGACGAGCGACCTCGTCCTCGGTGCTCGATGCAATCTGCGTGAGACCCGCGTCTGCGTACAGAGCAGGCAGGCGGTCGCCAAGCATGTTGTCCCAGCCGTTCGCCGCCCGCCACTTGAGGAAGGCCTCGTAGAAGCGCCGAACGGGGGTCGGCGGCGGCGGGTCCCAGGCCAGCCGGGAGTGGTTGTAGTCCAGTACGATGACGAGGCCGCCAGGCTTCGCTGCCGCCCGCATCCGCTCCAGTGCGCATTCCGGTCGGTCAATCCACTGTAGCGTCCGAGCAGCGGTCACGATGTCGAATTGCCCCATCACGGCAAGGGCGAGCGCATCGCATTCCTCAAAGGACAAGCCGGGAACGTGGGAAAAGCGCTCTCGGGCGAGTCGGAGCAGCTTGGGATCGCGGTCGATACCAAGGACGCGACCTCGCGGTCCCACTGCCTGCGCGACGCCGGCCGTGATCGCTCCTGTTCCACAACCGACATCCAGCACTGCCATGCCCGGCCGGAGGGCCGCCGCGAGCCGGCGGTGGTCGCGGTGGAGCGTGCGTCGCTCAAGAATCTCTGGATCGGAAGTGTGGCCTTGGGTGCTCACCGGGCGGCTAGCCTCGACCACGAAGGTAAAGCGAAGCCCACGGCAGCGCCAGCCGCCTCATGAGGGGCGCCGGCGCGCCCCGACGAGACGATAACCTGCCCGTCATCCACGCACTCCCATATCGGCCTCGGAGTGGCGGCTCAGCATGTCCGCGCTCATGTGGGTGAGAACGACTCTCCGGCAGTCGAGCCGCTGACGATTCTCACGGAGGGTTTGGTAGTCGTGACGACGGAGCCAATCCTTGACAATCGCGCGCGGGCTCGGCTACGCGCCGCGGGATGGAGTTCGGCCTCTTCGTCCAGGCGCACGTCCCGCGCCACGAGGTCGAGGTCGACCCCGCCGGCGCCGAGCACACGCGCCTCCTGCGCGAGGTCGAGCTGGCCGAGGCGTGCGACCGCCACGGCTTCAAGTACGTCTGGTCGGTCGAGCACCACTTCCTGGAGGAGTACTCGCATCTCTCGGCGTCGGAGATCGTGCTGCCCTTCATCGCGGCTCGCACCAGGCGCATCCACGTCGGCTCGGCGATCTGGAACCTGACCCCACCCGTGAACCATCCGGCACGCGTCGCCGAGCGGGTCGCCATGCTCGACCATCTCAGCGAGGGCCGTTTCGAGTTCGGCACCGGGCGAGGCTCGTCGTCGACGGAGTTCAGGGGCTTCGGCATCCCCGACGGGGAGACCACGCGCGCCATGTTCGACGAGGCGCTGCGCGAGATCCTGCGCATGTGGCGCGAGACGCCGTACGGCTACGAGGGCCGCTTCTTCTCCATGCCGGCGCGCAACGTGCTCCCCAAGCCGTGGACGCGCCCGCACCCGCCGCTCTGGGTGGCGTGCGGCAGCCCGTCGACCTTCGAGAAGGCAGCCCGCCTCGGCCTGGGCGCGCTCTGCTTCTCGCTCGGGACGCCGCGCGAGTTCGAGCCCCTCATCCGCACTTACAAGGACACGATCCGCCACGCCGAGCCGATCGGCGCCTACGTGAACGACAACGTCGCCTGCGTGACCCAGCTCGTGTGCATGGAGGACCGGCAGAAGGCGCGCGCCGTCGCCATGGCGATGGGGAGCAGCTACCACACGAGCCTCGTCTTCCGGTACCTCGACACCTTCCCGCGCCCGCCGGGCGTGCCAGAGTGGCCGCGGCTCATCCCCGAGCCCGATGCCGCGACGCTCGAGGAGCGCATCCGCACCGGCAACCGCCTGGTCGGCGACCCCGACGAGGTGGCGCGCGGCGTCCAGTTGTACGCCGACGTCGGCTGCGACCAGCTGATCTTCGGCCTGCTCGCCTCGCGTCAGCCGCAGGAGGTGGCCCTCCACACGATCGAGCTCTTCGGGCGCGAGGTGATCCCGCGCTTCGACGAGAGTCCCGTCCACTCGACGGCGCGCATGCGCGCGGCGGCGCGCCGATGAGAGGCCTCCTCCAGGACCGCGTCGCGATCGTGTCGGGCATCGGCCCCGGGCTCGGGCGCGCGATCGCACTCGCCTGCGCGCGCGAGGGGGCGGACGTGGTGCTGGCGGCGCGCACGGGGGCGGCGCTCGAGGGGGTCGCGGCCGAGGTGCGCGCCCTCGGCCGGCGCGCGCTCCCCGTCCCGACCGACGTGGCGCGGCCGGAGGACTGCCGCCGCCTCGCCGACGCGGCGCACGCCGAGCTCGGGCGCATCGACGTGCTCGTCAACAACGCCTTCCGCTCCGCGCCCTACGAGCCGGTGGAGGAGGCGAGCATGGAGGACTGGCGGCGCATCTTCGACGTGAACCTCTTCGGCGCGGTCCAGCTCTCGCAGGCCGTCATCCCGCGCATGAAGGCGCAGGGCGGCGGGTGCATCGTCATGATCGGCTCCATGTCGATGCGCGTCATCGAGCCCCGCTTCGGGGGCTATGCGGCCTCCAAGGCCGCGCTCGTCTCCGCCGTGCAGACCCTGGCGAAGGAGCTGGGCGCCGCGGGCATCCGCGTCAACTCGGTCGTCCCCGGTTACATCTGGGGGCCGGCGCTCGAGCGCTACTTCGAGCAGCTCGCCGCGCAGCAGGGATCGACGCCCGCGGCGGTGTACGCCGAGATCGCGTCGCGCACGGCGCTGGGCCGCATCCCCGACTCGGACGACGTGGCCGCGGCGGTCGTCTTCTTCGCCTCGGACCTGTCACGCGCGGTGACGGGCCAGGCGCTCGACGTGAACGCCGGGCACTACTTCCACTGAACCGGCGGCCGCTACTCCAGCTCCACACGCACCCCGCCCATCGACACGCTCCTCCCCGACACCGGGAGCCCCCGCGCCCGCGCCACCACGAGGGCGCGCGCGGCATCCGTCGCCGTGACGCCGAGGGCGCACACGCCCTCGCCGCGGCCGTCGGCGACCGGCACGAAGCGGATGGCACCCGGCGCGAGCCCGAGCGTGACCGCGGCGTCGGGGCGCCGGGGCGCCGGCAGCCCGAGCACCTCCGCCCAGCGCGCCGCCATGCGCGGCGGATCGTCCGCCTGGATGGTCACGCTCGCGATGCCGCGCACGACGTCGGTGCGGGCCTTCGCCCGCCACTCGGACCCGCCCCAGCGCCACGACTCCGGCGGCACGGGCTGGTCGAGGGAGACGATGGCGCCGCCGATGTCACGCGGATGCAGGTGGACGGTCGCGATATCGTCGAGCTCGACCTCCCAGACGGTGCGCACGCCGAGCGCGCCGAGGCGCGCACGGTCGGCGCGCAGGTCCGCCGTCTGCAGGATCACCATGTAGCCGCCGTCGCCGCCCCGCTTGTCGAGCAGGCGGCCGGCGGTGGTGCCCTCGCGCACGGGCGAGACGACCTCGAGGAAGGTCTCGCCGATCGGCATGACGGCGTTGTGCAGGCCGAACGCGGCCACGCCCGGGTCGCGGAACGCGACCTCGATGCCGAGCACGGCCGTCAGGTCGGCGACGACCGGCTCCAGCTCGCGGGCGACGAGCGCCACCTGGCGGATGTGCACGGCGCTCACCGGCCCTGGAAGCGGGGCTCGCGCTTCTCGAGGAAGGCGGCGACGCCCTCGCGATGGTCCGCGGTCTGGCCGCAGCGGAGGTGCGTCACGGCCTCGCGGTCGAGCACGGTGCGGAAGTCGGCGGTGAGCGACAGGTTCACGTTCTCCTTCATGTAGCGGTAGCTGACGAGCGGCCCGTGCGCGATGCGCGCGGCGATCTTGCGCACCTCGTCCAGGAAGGCGTCGTGCGGGAAGACGCAGTTCACGAGCCCGAGCGCCGCGGCCTCCTCGGCCGGGACGAGGTCGGCCAGGAAGAAGAGCTCCTTCGCCTTGGCCGGGCCGACCCGGCGGGTGAGCTGCCAGGTGGTGCCGTAGTCGCCCCCGAAGCCCACCTTCGCGAAGGCCGTCCCGAACCGCGCCCGGTCGGAGGCGAAGACGAGGTCGCAGGAGAGGGCGATGCCGAGGCCCGCGCCCACGACCGCGCCGTTCACCGCGGCGATCGTCACCTTCGGCATCTCGGCCAGCAGCCGCGAGAGCTCTTGCCCGGCGCGCTGCCGGTCGACGCGCTGCTCGAAGGTGAGGCCTTCCCTGGCGCCCGAGCCCATGGCGGAGACGTCGCCGCCCGCGCAGAATGCGCGCCCGGCGCCGGTGACGACCACGGCGCCCACCTCCGCGTCCCCGGCGCAGTGCCGCAGGTGCTCGATGCCGGCGGCGATCATCGCCTCAGAGAGGGCGTTCAGCTTCTCGGGGCGGTGGAGGGTGAGCGTCGCCACCCGGTCCGAGAGCTCGAACTTCAGGTCCTCGGTGTCGGTCGCCATCGCTTGCCTCCTCTCGGGCCGGCAGGCCCCGCGGCGCGGGACTATAGCGTGCCCGTGGCCGCTTGAGTATGAGGACGACGATGGTGGTCATCCGCCTCGCCGACGAGGCCGACGCCGGCGCGATGCTCGCGATCTACGCGCCCTACGTGCGCGAGACCGCGATCTCCTTCGAGACGGAGCCGCCCTCCGAGGAGGAGTTCCGGCAGCGCGTCCGGAGCACCCTCGAGGTCGGTCCCTGGCTCCTCTGCGAGGAGCGCGGCCGCGTCCTCGGCTACGCGTACGCTGGGCGGTTCCACCCGCGTCGCGCGTACCAGTGGACCGTCGAGGTGACGGCGTACGTGCTTGCCGAACACCACCGCAAGGGCGTAGGCCTCGGCCTCTACACCGCGCTCCTCGCCTGCCTCGCGCTGCAGGGTTTCCGGAACGCGGTCGGCGTCATCGCGCTCCCCAACCCGGCGAGCGTGGGGCTCCACGAGCGGGTGGGCTTCGCGCCAGCCGGGGTGCTGCGCGCGGTCGGCTACAAGCACGAGCGCTGGCACGACGTCGGCTGGTGGCAGCGCGCGCTCGGCGCGCAGGACCAGTCGCCCGAGCCGCCGCGCTCGCTGGCGGCGGTACAAGGGGACGCGCAGTGGCGCCACGCCCTCGCGGCCGGTGCCGCGCTGGTGCGCGCGTAGGTCTTGCCGCGGCCGGGCGCCGCCGGTAGGCTCGGGCCCGAACACAGGAGGACTCGAGGAGCCATGGCGAAGCGAGACGTGTGCGTGATCGGCGTCGGCATGACCAAGTTCGAGCGCTGCGAGCTCGACTTCACCGACCTGGTGAAGGAGGCGGTGACCGCTGCCCTCGGCATGGCCGGCATCGCCCCGGACAAGTTCGAGCAGGCCTTCGCCGGCTACGTGAACGGCATGAGCTGCCAGGGGCAGCGCGCCCTCTACTACATGGGCCTCGGCGGCATCCCCGTCTACAACGTGCACAGCTACTGCTCGACGGGCTCGAGCGCGCTCCACCTGGGCTACCAGGCGATCGCGTCGGGCATGAACGAGTGCGTGCTCGCCTTCGGCTTCGAGAAGATGGAGAAGGGTCCGCTCGACGGCCAGCTGACGGGGCTCAAGGAGAGGTACGACGAGGAGGCGAAGAAGCGGCCGCCCGCGGCGGCCGTGATGTTCGGTGACGGCGGCCGCC
This sequence comes from Deltaproteobacteria bacterium, assembly GCA_005879795.1. Classification (NCBI taxonomy): domain Bacteria; kingdom Pseudomonadati; phylum Myxococcota; class Myxococcia; species Deltaproteobacteria bacterium. The sequence goes on along the minus strand of VBKJ01000195.1, from coordinate 22,414 downwards.
ACCACATGGAGCTCTACGGCACGACCAAAGAGCAGTTCGCGAAGGTGAGCGTCAAGAACCACCGTCACTCCGTGAACAACCCGCGCTCCCAGTACCGCGAGGCGTGCACGCTCGAGGAGGTCCTCGCCTCGCGCCTGATCTACGACCCCCTGACACTCCTCCAGTGCTGCCCCACCTCCGACGGCGCAGGTGCGGCGATCCTCTGCTCGCAGGATTTCGCGCGGGCGCACGGGCACAGCCGGCCGGTCAAGATCATCGGGCAGGCGATGGCGACCGATCTGCTCGACGACTTCGCCCAGGGCGCCATGGGCCTCATCGGCGTCGGCATGTCGCGCCGGGCGGCCAAGGCGGTCTACGAGCAGACGGGCCTCGGCCCCGAGGATGTGCAGGTGATCGAGCTGCACGACTGCTTCAGCACGAACGAGCTCATCACCTACGAGTCGCTCGGGCTCTGCCAGCCCGGCGAGGGTGGGCGGCTGATCGACGAGGACGAGGTGACCTACGGCGGGAGGTGGGTGGTGAACCCCTCGGGCGGCCTCCTCTCCAAGGGCCATCCCCTGGGCGCGACCGGGCTCGCGCAGTGCGCCGAGCTCGTCTGGCAGCTCGCCGGGATCGCCGAGAAGCGCCAGGTCGAGGGCGCCCGCGTCGGCCTCCAGCACAACGTCGGACTCGGCGGCGCCTGCGTCGTCACCATGTACAGGAAGGACTGAGCGTTGGGAGGCTACGATCCCTTCGCGCGCGGGCCATTCCCGGTCGGCGTGCGCACCGTCGTGCTCTCGCGGCAGGACCGTCCGCTGCCCGTCGAGCTCTGGTACCCGGCGACCGACGAGTACGCGGGCAGGGACGTCGCGGAATCGGCGCGCGACACCTACCAGCTGATCCCCGGCTTCCCGCCCGTGTGGCAGGAGGCCGTGCGCGACGCGACACCGCGCCCCGGACGGCACGCGCTGGTCGCGTTCTCACACGGCTACGGCGGCCACCGCCGGCAGTCGACCTTCCTCTGCACGCATCTCGCGAGCCACGGCTACGTGGTGGCCGCGGTCGATCACACCGGCAACACGATGCTCGAGGTCGTACAGGGGGTGCTGATCCTCGGGGCGGGAGGCAGGCTCCCCCATCCCGACACGGTGCTGCGCGAATTCGTGATACTCCGCCCGGCGGACGTGAGCTTCACGATCGACCACGTCCTCGGCATGGACGGCCTCGCGGATCCCGACCGCATCGGCATGGCGGGACACAGCTTCGGCGGCTGGACGACGCTCACCACCACGGCGCGCGACCGCCGCATCCGGGCCGCGCTGCCGCTCGCGCCGGCGGGCGGAGCGAGCCCGCTCCCCGTGAACCTGCTGCGCGAGTCGGTGGACCTCCGCTGGGACCGCGAGGTGCCGACGCTCTACGTGGTCGCGGGCCGCGACTCGCTCCTGCCGCTCGCCGGCATGCACGAGCTCTTCGAGCAGACCCTGGGGGTGAAGCGGATGGTCGTCGTCGAGGACGCCGACCACTTGCATTTCTGCGACCGCGTCGAGGAGACGCACGAACTCTTCCGCATGATGCCGCAGGATCCGCTCTTCGAGGACGTGCAGAAGGCGATCCCGCCCATCCAGGACCTCATACCCGGCGAGCGGGCGCATCTCGCCATCCGAGGCCTCGCGGTCGCGCACATGGACGCGCACCTGCGCGGCGACGAGGCGGCGGCGCGGCTGCTTGCCGGCGACGTGCGCGCGGCGCTGAGCGAGCGCGGCGTGGCGGCGACGGTCGTCTGAGCAGCGAGGGCTCGAGGGCGGCGGCTGGCGCGTGACCGGCGCGCACGCCGGCGCGGAGCCCTGCGCGGCGGTGGCATGCCCGGGCTCTCCGTCCTTCCAGACTACGCCTTCGCGCAGGCCTACCCGCGTGCGTAGAGCCGCGCGAAGTACTCGCGCACCATCCGCGCCGCCGAGAAGCGCTCCTCGACCGTGGCGATGCTGGCCTGCATCATCGCGAGCCAGCGCGCGCGGTCGGCCCACGCGGGCAGGACCTCGCGCTCCAGCGTCGCGTAGAGCGCGTCCACGTCGCGGGCGTGGTCGGGCTCGCCGCGGTCGCCGATCGCCCAGCCGTTCTCGCCGTGCCGGCACGCCTCCGGCCACCAGCCGTCCAGGATGGAGACGTTGATGGCGCCGTTCAGCGCCGCCTTCATGCCCGACGTGCCGCACGCCTCGAGCGGGCGGAGCGGGTTGTTGAGCCAGACGTCCACGCCGCGCGTCAGGCTGCGGCCGATCGCCATGCCGTAGTCGTGCACGAACACCACGGCCCCGGGGTGGCGCCGCGCCATGGCCACCAGCGTGGCGACGATCTGCCGCCCGTCCCCGTCGTCGGGATGCGCCTTGCCGGCGAACACGAGCTGGAGGCGTCGGCCCGCGAGCAGCGGCTCGATGCGCGCCGGGTCGGAGAAGATCAGGTCGGCGCGCTTGTAGCCGGCGGCGCGGCGCGCGAAGCCGAGCGTCAGCACGTCGGGGTCGAGGCGCACGCCGGTGCGTGCGGCGACGTCCTCGACCGTCTCGCGCTTGAGCGCCTGATGCGCCGCCCACAGGGCATCGGGCGCGCCGCGCGCCGCGCCGATGCGCGGGTCCTGCCAGGTCGGGACGTGCACGCCGTTGGTGATGGCGACGATCTCGCTCGCGCCCTCCACGTCGCGCCACATGGTGCGCGAGACCTCGCCGTGGAGCGCCGACACCGCATTGGCGCGGCGCGAGAGGCGGAGCCCGGCCACCGTCATGTTGAACGGGTCGCCTCCGATCGCTCGCATCTCGCCATCCGCCAGCTCGCGGCACGCGCCGAGGCGCCTCAGCTCGGCCAGCGGATGGGTTTCGTTGCCGGCAGGGACGGGCGTGTGCGTGGTGAACACGATGCGCCGGCGCACGTCGGCCCAGGCGGCGGGAAACGCCGCCCCCAGCGCCATGCGGTCGGCGATCATCGCGATGCCGCCGAACACCGCGTGGCCCTCGTTGAAGTGGTAGGTGTCGACCTCGAGCCCGAGCGCGGCGAGCGCGCGCACGCCGCCCACGCCGAGCAGGATCTCCTGCGCCACGCGGCGGTCGAGGCGCGGCTCGTAGAGGCGGTGCGTGATCCACGTGTCCTCCTCGGCCACCGGTTCCAGGAGGAAGAGCGGCGCGTTCCCCCAGCGGTCGGTGCGCCACACGCGCAGCTCGACCTCGCGCGCCGCCACACGCACGCGCACACGCGCGCCCGTGTCCGCGAGGAAGCCGGCATCGTACTCCGGGAACTCGTCGACCGGGACGCCGTCGTCGCCGATCCGCTGGCGCGAGTAGCCGCGCGCCCAGCGCAGCCCGACGCCCACCACGGGCAGGCCCAGGTCCTGCGCGGCCTTCAGGAAGTCACCCGCCAGGACGCCGAGGCCGCCGGCGTAGATCGGGAACTCCTCGTGGAGTCCGAACTCCATGCAGAAGTAGGCGACGGTACCCACGCGGACGGGGTGCCTCAGCGCCTCGCTGGGTAGACGCCCGGGCGCTTCTCGAGGAAGGAGAGCATCGCCTCGCGCCCGTCGGGCGTCATCGCGCTCGTCGCCATGGCCTCGCAGGCGCCCGCGTAGGCCGCCTCGAGGTCCAGGTCGATCGTGTCGTAAAAGGTGCGCTTGCCGAGCGCCTTGGACGCGAGGCTGCCGCGGCTCGCCGCGCGCGCGAGCGCCTCGCTCTCCTCGTCGAGCCGCGCGCGGGGGACGACGCGGTTGACGAGCCCCCAGGCGAGCGCGGTGCGGGCGTCGATCGGATCGCCCGTCAGCGCGAGCTCGAGCGCGCGCTTGGCGCCCACGGCGCGTGCCACGGCCACGCTCGGCGTGTGGCAGAACCAGCCGCCCTTGCCGCCCGGGGTGGCGAAGCTCGCCTCCTCGGCCGCGACCGCGAGGTCGCAGGAGGCGACGAGCTGGCAGCCGGCGGCGGTGGCGAGGCCCTGCACGCGCGCCACGACCGGCTGGGACAGGCGCCGGAGCGTCAGCATGAGCTCGGTGCAGGTGGCGAGCAGGCGGCGCATGCCGTCGAGGTCGCGCTCCACCATGTCGGCGAAGTCGTGACCCGCGGAGAAGACGGGGCCGTTCGCGGCGATCACGATCGCGCGGGTGTCGGGCTGCTCTGCGGCGGCGCGGAGCGCCGCGATCAGCTCCCGCATGTGCGCCTCGGAGAGGGCGTTCCGCCGCTCGGGGCGGTTCATGGTGATGGTCGTGAGCCCCGCGGCGGCCGAGACCAGGATGTGCTCGTAGCGCATGGCGTCCCCCTCGTCGTGTATACCACCGCCGGGCTTCTGCTACACTCGCCGGGCGATGATCCTCACGCGCGACGTGATCCTGGCCGAGATCGCCAAGGGCCGCCTGGCGATCGAGCCGCTCGCCCCCGAGCAGATCGGGCCGGCCTCGATCGACCTCCATCTGGGCGACGAGATCCGCGTCTTCGATGACGGGACCGATGCGATCGAGGTGACCGAGGACGCCGACTACCGCGCGGTGACGCGGGTGCGCCGGCTCGACGACGCGTACCTCTTGAAGCCCGGCGAGACGATCCACGCCATCACGCGCGAGCGCCTCCGTCTGCCGCCCGACATCAGCGGCTGGCTCGAGGGGCGGAGCCGCTTCGCGCGGCTCGGGCTCATGGTCCACGTCACCTCGGGCTTCGTCGCCCCCGGCGTGAACAGCCGCCAGGTGCTCGAGATGTCGAACGTCGCCGACCGCCCGCTCGCCATCCACGCCGGAGTGCCGGTGTGCCAGATCGTGCTCCAGCGTTGCGAGGGGAGCGCGGTCTACGCCGGCCGCTTCAAGGTGCAGGAATCGCTGTGAGTGCGTTGCCCGGCTTCATGGAGCTGCTCGGCCTCACCATCGAGCGCGCCGACGCCGAGGAGGCGCTCGTCCGCATGGACGTCCCTGCCGCGCTCATGAGCCCCTTCGGCGCCGTGCACGGCGGCTTCATCGCCGCGCTCCTCGACACGAGCCTCGGCGTCGCCCTCCACCGCCGCCTGGGCCCCGCCGACCGCATCGCGACCCACAACCTCAACGTCACCTACGTCGCCTTCTCGCGCGAGCAGCTCCTCTTCTGCCGCACCCGCGTGCTGAGCCTCCGCCAGGCCATCGCGATCGCCGAGGGCGAGGTCACGACGAGCGACGGCACCCTGGTCGCCAAAGCCCTCGGTACGTTCGGCGTCCGCCGCGCGTAGGGGGGCGGGTACCCGACGTCAGAATCCCTTGACGGTCCCCGCCTTGCTGTAGATCAGGTACACCGCCGCCCACCCGACCGGGATGGCGAGGATCAGGTAGGCCACGTTCCCCGAAAAGGCGCTGGTGTGGAGGTTGATCATCGTCCAGACGAGCGGCACCGAGAGATACGTGTTGTGCCGCGAGCGCGTGCCTGAGAGCGCGACCAACGCGGGGTCGGGCGCCTGCCCCTGCTTGGTGGCCGTGATGATCTTGCGCTGCGCCGGCCAGATCCGCATCCACACGTTGAACGCCATGATGGTGCCGAACATGGCCCCGGTGTGAATGACGTAGGCGCGGTAGCCGAAGCCGGCGGCCAGGTAGCCGAGGATGACCAGCACCGCGAGCGCCCAGCCCACCCCGCCGACGAGCCGGATGTCCTTGCCCCAGCCGCTCTTGGCGAGGACATCGTAGAGCGCCGCGGCCAGGAAGGTCACCAGGACCATGAGGACGGCGAGCGTGGTCGACCCGCCCCCGGGGCCGAACATGAGGCCGCCGTGCCAGAACACCAGCAGGAGCAGCAGCACGCCCGTCACCCAGGTCCACGCCGCGCCCCAGCGGAACCAGTAGAGCGCGCGCGGCATCAGCTCGGGCACCACCTTCTGCTTCGTGGGGCCGTCCATGGTCGCCGCGAACCCGGCGTTCACGAAGTTGAAAAAGTAGAGGAGGCCGATCCAGAGGATGCCGGCGACGATGTGAATCCACCGAAAGAGTGCTTCGAGCGCCGCGCTTGCCTGCATGAGTTCCCCCCTCCTCGGTTGGTCGGGGAGCCAGCTATCAAGTGAGGCGGCGGTTCGTCAATTCCCGCTGCCGGGGTAGGCGAAGGCGACATCCTTCGTCTCGCCGGCGCCCAGAATGACGCGCGCCTCGCGCGTCCCGAAGCGCTCGTGCCAGCTCGCGACCACGTACTCTCCCGCGGGCACGCCCCGGAGCGTGAAGCGCCCGTCGGCGCCCGTTACCGCGAAGTAGGGATGAGGGAGGACGCCCACGTAGGCGCGCATCCAGGGATGCACGTCGCAGGTGACCGGGATCATCACCTCGGGGTTCTCGACCCGGATGCGCCGCTTGCTGCCCTGAAGTGCCATACCGAAGTTCCACGGCGCGGAGCCGGTGGGCGTGCCGTGCACGTTGTGCAGCGTCGGGTCGTCGTTCTCGAACTCGATCGGCTGGCAGGCCTGGACGCCGGCCACGTGCGGTTTGTAGACGCAGCCCACCTGGTCGATCGTGACCTGCGTGTCGGGGACGGCGAAGGTGCGTGCCCCGAGGCCGTCCTTGACGTAGACGAAGGCGTTCTCGACGCGTCCGTCGTGCACCAGCACGTCGCCCGTGAGCACCGGCCCCTGGTGCTGGGCGGCGCACTGCGGGTCGCCGCCGAGCGCCACGGGCTTCATGGCGGGCGGCGTGCCGGCGAAGGTGACCGTGCCGGTGATCGTGCCGGCGGTCGCGGGATCGAGCGGCGTCGCGGTGCGCGACGCGGTGCATGCGCTCTCGTCGCGGCCGCAGGCCGCGAGAAGGCCGAGCGCGAGGGCCAGGAACGCTCGCGACATCGGCGCGACCATAGGGAGGGCCCCCCATCCAGTCAAATTCGTCCTGGACGCGGCGCCTTGCCCCGGGGGTGGTGCGCCCGCTATAGGGGGGCGCGAACCGCGCGCGCAAGGATGCGAGCACCGAACATCGGCAGCGCCGAGCACAAGGCTCTCTTCTGCCGGGAGTTTCTCGACACCTTTCATGCCTACGAGGTGCGCGACGTGCGCTGGCCCGAGCTGAGCAGCGCCGATCTCCAGCGCCTGCGTGCGCTGCCTTTCTGGGCCGAGGCCGTGTCGAGCGAGCGCACCGCCGGCGCGCGTGTGCAGGCCATGGCCGAGGTCGAGCGCGACCCCGTGCTGCACGAGGCGATCGCCATGCAGGCCTACGAGGAGAGCCGCCACGCGGCGCTCCTGGAGAGCATGCTCGCCCACTACGGCATCCCCATCCCCGAGGGCGAGGGCGTGCGCCCGCGCGACGCGGAGTGGGGCTTTCTCCGCATGGGCTACGGGGAGTGCTTCGACTCCTTCTTCGCCTTCGGGCTCTTCCGCCTGGCGGCGGACTCGGGCATCTTCCCGGGCCCGCTGGTCGAGCGCTTCGACGGCGTCATGCAGGAGGAGGCGCGCCACATCCTCTTCTTCACCAACTGGGTGGCGTACCGCCGGCTCCAGCTGCCGTTCCACCGCAAGGCCCGCTTCCTGGTGCGCCGCGGCCTCGGCATCTCGCTCCAGGCGTTCGGGCGAGCGAGGACGGCGCTCCAGCTGCGCGCTGCGGACGAGGGCGACGACTTCACCATGCAGGTGCCCGACTCGATCGGCGAGGTGACGCTCAGGACGCTCGCCGAGACCTGTCTCCGCGAGAACGAGCGCCGCCTCGCGGAGTACGATCCACGCCTGCTGCGGCCCCGGCTCGTGCCGCGCCTCGTGCGCCAGGCGCTGCGCCTGGCCCCGCGCGGCAGGAACGGCGCGCCGGCGGCCTGACGCCGGCCGATGGCCGGGCTCACCGACTACCAGGGCAGCGCGGGCCTCGTGACCGGCGCCTCGAGCGGCATCGGGGCGCAGCTCGCGCGCGACCTCGCGGCGCGCGGCATGCGGGTCGCGCTCCTCGCGCGGCGGGCGGACCGCCTCACGGCGCTGGCCGACGAGATCCGACGCGCGGGCGGCCATGCGATCGTCGTCCCGGGCGACGTCGCCGAGCGGGCGAGCATCGAGGACGCGGCGGCGGGCGTGCTCGAGCGCTTCGGGCGCGTCGACCTCCTCGTCAACAACGCGGGTTACGGGCGCCACGTCCTCTTCAAGGACCACGACCCGGCCGACATCGAGCGCATGATGCGCACCAACTACCTGGGCGTGGTGTGGGCGACCAAGGCCGTGCTGCCTGCGATGCGCGCCCGGCGTCGTGGCTGGATCCTCAACATCTCCTCGGTGGCGGGCAAGCTCGGGCAGCCCGACGAGGCCGCGTACTCGGCGAGCAAGTTCGCCATCACGGGGCTCTCCGAGGGACTCTCCTACGAGCTCGCCCCCCTCGGCATCCACGTGATGACGGTCTACCCGGCGCTGGTGCGGACGGAGATGTTCACGCCCGAGGTCATGGCGCGCATGCCGCGCGGCGCGGAGCGCACGTTCCTGGAGCCGCCGGAGTTCTCGCGGCGCGTGCTGCGGGCGCTCGAGCGCGGGCGGTACGAGGTGACGGTGCCGGGCTACATCGGGATCGCGTACGTGGTCCGGGTGCTGCTGCCGGGGCTCTTTCGCCGCATGACGGCGCGAGCGCGGCTGCCCGTGCTCCCGGACCTCGAGAGCTAGGCTAGCTCAAGTCTGCCGGACCCTAGAACCGAACGCGGAGTGCCTGCGGCGAGCGGAACGCGAGCCCCGTGATGCGCGGCGGCTCGGCGCCCGGGTCGAGCCGCAGGCCGGGCAGCCGGTCGAGCACCGCACCCAGCGCCGTCCGCGCCTCCATTTTCGCCAGGTGGTACCCCAGGCAGAAGTGCCGCCCGAAGCCGAACGACAGGTGGTCGTCGGCGCGGCGGTCCAGGTCGAAGCGGTCCGGGTCGGCGTAGTGCGTCTCGTCGCGGTTGCCGGAGGCGATCACGGCCGAGACGACCTTCGCCTCCGGGATGGGTACGCCGGCGATCTCGGTCGGGCGCGTCGCCTGACGCGCGACGAAGAGGACGGGCGTCTCCCAGCGGAGCGTCTCCTCGACGGCCCAGGGCGCGAGCGCCCGGTCGGCGCGCACGCGCTCGAGGCGCTCCGCCCGGTCGGCGAGCAGCGCGAAGAACATGCTCCCCATGAGGCGCGACGTCGTCTCGGCGCCGGCGGGAAGGAGAAGGCGGAGGAAGCTGATCACCTCGTCGTCGGTGAGTCCGACACCGTCCACCGTCCCCGTGACGAGCTTCGTGATCACGTCGTCGCGCGCCTCGGCACGCCGGCTCCGGACGAGCGGCAGCAGGTAGTCGTGCAGGTGATTCGACGCGGCACGCCCCTTCTGCGGGTCCTTGCTGAAGGCGATCAGGTCGAGCGACCAGCGCATGAAGCGCGCGTAGTCGCTCGGCGGCACGCCGACGATGTGGGCGATCACCTGCACGGGAAAGATGGTCGTCAGCTCGGCCACCAGGTCGGCGCGCCCGGCGCCGGCGAAGGTGTCGATCCGCTCGTGCACCAGCCGGGTGATCGTGGGCTCGAGCGCGTCGATGGCACGTGCGCTGAACACGGCGGAGACGAGGGCGCGTGTGCGCGCATGCTCCTTCCCGTCCATCTCGATGATGGTGCGGCCGAAGAACCTCCCCACCTCGTAGTTGGCGCGCGAGGAGTAGGTGTCGCCGTCGCGCAGCACCGCCCACACGTCGTCGTAGCGCGTGACGACGTAGTTCTCGCGGCCGAGCATCGTGAAGTGCGCGACCGGCTGCAGGCGGCGCATCTCCGCGAACATCGGATACGGATCCGGGAAGTCGAACATGAGCTGCGGGTCGAAGGCGGCGGCGAGGTCGTCCATGGGCGGAGGAGGACACTAGCGCCGCCCGCGCCTGCGAGGCAACCATGGCTCCGGTTGACGCCGGTCGCGGCCGCCTGTTACCTCCGGCTCCATGGTCGACTCGGAGCCGTCGTGACACGCACCGCTCCCGACCCCGACGTCGTTCCCGTCCGCCCCGGCGAGGAGATCGACGCGGCCGCCGTCGGCGCGTACGTCGCGGGGCGTCTCCCCGACGCGAGCGGCACGCCGGACATCTGGCAGTTCCCCGGCGGGCACGCGAACCTGACCTACCTCCTCCACTACCCCGGCGGCACGAACTACGTGCTCCGCCGGCCGCCGCCCGGCGACCTCCCCGCGAGCGCGCACGACATGGGGCGGGAGTACCGGGTCCTCTCCGTCCTCTACCGGGCATTCCCGCCCGCGCCGCGCGCCTTTCTCTACTGCGAGGACACGAGCGTCATCGGCAGGCCCTTCTTCGTGATGGAGCGGCGGCGCGGCACGGTCGTGCGCCGCGAGGTCCCGCCCGAGTTCGGCGGCGGGAGCGACCCCGTCGCAAACCGGAAGCTCTCCCGGATGATGATCGACACGCTCGCCGACTTCCACGCGGTCGACCCGAAGGCGGCGGGGCTGGAGACCCTGGGCAGGCCCGAGGGCTACCTGGCGCGCCAGGTGAAGGGCTGGACTGACCGCTGGGAGCGCGCCAGGACGAAGGACGTCGCGGCTGCGCCGGAGGTCATCCGCTGGCTCACCGAGCACCTGCCGCCGGCGCCGCCGCCCACGCTCGTGCACAATGACTGGCGGCTCGACAACATGGCGGTCGCGGAAGACGACCCCGGGCGCTGCGTCGCCGTCTACGACTGGGACATGTGCACGCTGGGCGACCCGTTCACCGACCTCGGCACGCTCCTCTCGTCGTGGTTCGAGATGGGGGAGGAGTACGCGTTCCTCGCCTCCATGCCGTCGCGGACGCCGGGCTTCATGACGCGCGCGGAGGCCATCGAGCGCTACGCCGAGCGGAGCGGCCGCGACGTGCGCCGCATGCCCTATTACTACGTCTTCGGTCTCTTCAAGATGGCCGGCGTGGTGCAGCAGCTCTTCCACCGCTGGCACAAGGGGCAGACGACGGACGACCGGATGGCGGGCGGCGAGGCGGTGGCCGAGGGCCTCATCGGGCTCGCGCGCGCCCACATCGAGAGCCACGGCTGAGGAGCGACGGATGGCCATCGACTTCACGCTGCCCCCCGACGTGGTCGCGGTCCGCGAGTGCGTGCGCGCCTTCATGGAGGGCGAGGTCGCGCCCGCCGAGGCGGGCATGCGGCAGGAGGGGGGCTGGCGCAAGGGCTACGCAGCGCTGCGCGAGAAGGCGCGGGCGACGGGCCTCTGGGCGCCGCACATGCCCCCCGAGTGGGGCGGCATGGGGCTCGGGCCGCTCGCCATGGCCTTCGTGTCGGCGGAGTGCGGGCGCACCATGATGGGGGCCTACGTCCTCAACTGCCACGCGCCCGACGAAGGCAACATGCACACGCTCCTCCACCACGCGAACGCCGAGCAGAAGGAGCGCTACCTCCGCCCGCTGGTCGACGGCAAGGTCCGCTCGTGCTTCGCGATGACGGAGCCGGAGGTGGCGGGCTCGGACCCGACCGGCATCCGTACCACGGCCGTCCGCGACGGCGACCACTGGGTCCTGAACGGCCACAAGTGGTTCATCTCCGGCGCGCGCGGCGCGGCCTTCGCGATCGTGATCGCCAAGACGGATCCCGACGCCCAGCCGCCGCAGGCGCGCAACACGGCCTTTCTCGTCGATACCGACACGCCGGGCTGGACCATCGTGCGCGACGTGGAAACCATGGCCGGGCACGGCAACCATTGCGAGATCCGCCTCGAGGACGTGCGCGTGCCGGACGCCGCGATCCTGGGCGGCCGGGGGCAGGGGCACCGCCTCGGGCAGGCGCGCCTCGGTCCGGCCCGTCTCGCGCACTGCATGCGCTGGATCGGGAGCGCCGAGAAGGCGCTCGAGATGCTCGTCCACCGCGCCCTCGCGCGCGAGCTGCACGGCGGCGTGCTCGCCGACAAGCAGCTCGTCCAGGCGATGATGGCCGAGTCGGCGATGGAGCTCTACGCGGCGAAGCTGATGGTGCTCCACGCCGCCTACCTGATCGAGCACGGGCTGCCCTTCCGGCAGGAGGTCTCGATCGCCAAGCACCACGTGGCGAACATGCTCTGGCGCATCACCGACCGCGCCATCCAGGTCCACGGCGCGCTCGGCTACTCCACGGACACGCCGCTCGAGAGCATGCTCCGCCACGCGCGCTCGGCACGCCTGGTCGACGGTGCCGACGAGGTGCACCTGTCCCAGATCGCCGCGAACCTGATTGCGGCGTTCCGCGAGGACGGGAGCACGCGGCGCGCGACGGGCGTCGGGCTGCTGTAGGACTCGGGCGGGGCGGGAGCTACTTCCGCGCGAGCCGTCTGAGCGCGGCCATGACCGCGTCCTGGCGAGTCATCTCCTCGGCCTGGCCGTAGCGGTCGACGAGCCGCAAGCGGCCCTGGGGAGTGTCCTCGACCTTCCAGCCGGAGTGCTCGAGGAACTCGCGCGCGAGCTGGACGTCCTCGGGCGAGACCTCCATCCGGCCCGCGGTGACCCAGGCGTCCATCATGCGCTGGATGGCGAGCTCGAAGCGGGTGCGGACGGCGTGCGGCGGCTGCGCGGTGAGGTCGTGTTCCACGCGCGGGATAGCAAGCCGCTTGCCGCGGCTTCGGCCACGCCAGACGGCCGGTTCGGCGAGTGGCACTGTGTCACGCCTGGCACGGTGTGCCGCGGGCGCCCGTTGTTGCGAGCGCCGGGGTCGTCCACGTACAGTAGAGGGAGGGACGGCGCCATCGCAAGCGCCGGCGGGAGCGCCATGGCCGACACGATGCGCTACGAGGCTGCGGACAACGTCGCCCAGATCACGCTCGACGACGGCAAGGTGAACGCGATGACGCTCGCGTTCTTCGAGGGGCTGAACGCCGTCCTCGACCGCGCCGAGCGCGAGCGGCCGGGGGCGGTGGTCATGGCGGGCCGCGCGGGCGTCTTCTCCGCTGGCCTCAACCTGAAGGTGCTGCCCACGCTCGCGCCCGAGGAGCTCAAGCGGACGATGGTCGCCTTCGGGCGCACCATGCTGCGCGTCTTCACCTTCCCGATCCCGACCGTGGCCGCCGTCACCGGGCACGCGATCGCCGGGGGCGCGATGCTGGCCTTCGCATGCGACCTGCGCCTCATGGCGGAAGGGCCGTTCCGCCTCCACCTGAACGAGGTGGCGATCGGGCTCGCGCTCCCCAGCTGGGCGATCGTGCTCGCCCAGGCGGCCGTGCCGCCGCGCTTTCACACCGAGGCGATCCTGCATGCCCGCATGTACTCGCCCGAGGAGGCCCTCGAGCGGAGCATCGTGCACGGGGTCGTGGGCCCGGCCGAGCGCGTGGCGGAGGAGGCGCGCGCCGCCGCGGCGCCGCTCGCGGCCCTCGACCAGGTGGCCTACGCCATCTCCAAGGCTCGCCACCGGGCCATGGTCGTCAAATGGGCGACGGAGCTGCTCGAGACCGAGGTCGGGGCGCTGCCGAGCCGCGCCACGATCAAGTGATCACCGCGCCCGCGCTCGTCGGACAGGAGGAGCGCTTCGCGCTCGCCTTCGCGGCCGGCGATCTCTCGCTCGCGCGGGCCCTCTATCATCCGGCCGTCGTGTACCTGAGCCCGACGGTGCGGCTCTTCGGCTGGCCGGCCCGCATCGAAGGCGTGGAGCGCACGCTCGAGTTCATCGGGCTCACCATCCGCCGCCTGGAGGCGATCACCTACCGCGCGGTCGAGTGGGCCATCGTGCCCGGCGGCGGCGCGGCGTTCGTGCGCATCCAATTCGACTTCACGCGCGCGGGACAGCGGCTGCGCTCGAGCTACGTGGTCGTCTACCGCTACCGCGACGGGCTCATCGCCGAGCAGGAGCTGTACTACGATCCGAGCGGGCCGCTGGAGGAGGTGGGCGAGCCCCCGCGGCGGTAGGCGGAAGGGCGCCCCCGCGGTCCCGGCTTGCCGCCGGCGTCGTCACCATATATGGTAACCATATCTCCACCGCGAAAACCACGGTCTACCTCGACGCGGCGGACTACGAGCGGCTCAAGGCGATCGCTCGGCGCGAGCGGCGAGCGCCCGCCGCCCTGGTGCGCGAGGCGGTCAAAGAATACGCGCAGCGACGCGATCGTCGGCCGGCTCCGCGCAGCCTCGGCGCCGGGCGCAGCGGTGGGGCGAAGCTGAGCGAACGGGCCGAGGAGCTGCTCAAGGGAATGGGGCGATCGCGGTGATCGTCGCCGATACCGGCGCCATCATCGCGCTCCTCGACGCCGACGACCCGCATCACCACACGCTGCGCGCGTTGTACGAGGAACGGCCCCAGGTCTGGCTGCTTCCATGGGCGATCCTTCCCGAGGTCGATTACCTCGCCGCGACGCAGCTTGGACAGCGCGTCGAGCAGGCGTTCGTCGATGATCTTGCGTCCGGAGGCTTCACCGTGGAGTGGGGCGCCGCCGCAGATCTCGGTCGCGCACGCGAGCTGTGTATGCGCCATCGAGGCCTGAAGCTCGGGCTCGTGGACACGGTCGTCATGGCCGTCGCCGAGCGCCGGCGCGCGGAGGCCATTGCGACGTTCGATCTGGGGCACTTCGGCGCCATCCAGATCCGAGGTCGGCCGAAGCTCGTTCCGCGGGACCTCTGACCCCGCATGCAGATTCTCATCACCGGCGCCGCCGGCAACATGGGCTCGCTCCTCGCCCGCCATCTGCTCGCGAGCCCGCACCGGCTCCGGCTGCTGGTGCACCGCACGCCGCTGCCCTTCGACGCAAGCGTGCATCCCAACGCCTCCGTGTGCCGGGCAGACCTCGAAGACCCCGCGACCCTGGCCGAGGCATGCCGCGACGTCGACTGCATCGTGCACTTCGCGGGGGTCCTCTTCGCGCCCCGACCGGAGAAGTTCCTGCCGCAGACCAACGTCGGCTACGTGGAAAACCTGCTCGCGGCGGCCCGCGCGGCCGGCGTGCACAAGTTCGTGCTGGTGAGCTTTCCGCACGTCGAGGGCGAATCGTCGCCCGAGCGACCCGCCACGGCGCGCTTGGACGGCGCCCCCGGCTCCGTGCACGCGCGCACGCGGCTCCTGGCGGAGAAGCGCGTCTTCGCGGCCTGTCAAGGAACGCACATGGTGCCCGTGGTCCTGCGCGTCGGCGCCGTCTACGCCCGCGGCATCAAGATGGTCGAGGCGGCGCGCTGGCTCCTCCGCCACCGCCTGCTGGCCGTGTGGCGGCAGCCAACGTGGGAGCACCTGCTCGCGCTCCCCGACTTCCACGCCGCCGCGGTGGCGGCCATCGAGGGCGAGCACGTCGCGGGCATCTACAACCTGGGCGATGACCAGCCCGTCACGCTGCAGGAGTTCCTGGACACGGTGGCAGGGCATTGGGGGTTCCGGAAGCCGTGGCGGCTCCCGCGCTGGTGCTTCCCGCTGGCGGGCGCGGGCTGCGAGGCGTTCGCGGCGCTCTTCGGGACCGCGGCGCCGCTCACGCGCGACTTCGTCGCGATCGGTATGGTCTCGACGTGGGCCGACACCTCGCGCATGAAGCGGGAGCTGCTGCCCCGGCTCACGTACCCGTCGCTGCGCGAGGGCCTGGTCCTGCTTTGAGGTCGCGTGCCGCCGGAGATCTCGCTCCTCACGCTCGCGCACGCGGCGGCGGCGCGCTGAGCCCCATCTGCCGCTCCATGCGCGCCTGGAGGGCGCGGTTCAAGCGCGCCGTGAGGCCGGGCGAGAGCCGTTTCAACAGGTACATGACCCACGCCTCGGGCGAGATGGGCGCGACCGCACGTCGGCGCGCGATCGCCCGGAGGATGTTCGCCGCCACGCGCTCGGGGCCGTAGTTGCGGCGGCGGTAGATCTCGACCAGCGCCGCGCGCGCCTCGGGCGTCGCCAGCGGCCCGCGCATGGGGGAGGTGGTGGTGATCGGCGTGTTGATGATCCCCGGGCACACGGTGGTGACCGCGATGCCGTGCGGGCGAAGCTCCTCGCGCAGCGCCTCGGAGAGGCCGAAGACGGCGAACTTGGTCGCGCTGTAGGCGGCGAGCTGGGGGGTGGCGAGGAAGCCGGCGGCCGAGGAGACGTTCACCACGTGCCCGCCGCGGCCGCGCCGTACCATGCGGGGGAGGAAGAAGTGGCAGCCGTGGATCACGCCCCAGAGGTTGATCGAGAGGATCCACTGCCAGTCCTCGAGCGAGGTGTCGAGGAACCCGCCGCCCAGCCCCACGCCGGCGTTGTTGACCAGGACGTCGACGGCCTCGTGCTCGGCGTGGACCGCGTCGGCGAAGGCGCGCACCTCCTCGGCTCGCGCGACGTCCACCCGCCGGGCGAGGGCGCGTCGCCCGAGGGAGCGGATCGCGGCCGCCGTCTCCTCGAGGCCCGCCCCGTTCAGGTCGCAGACGGCGAGGTCGGCTCCCCCACGCGCCAGGGCGAGCGCGGTCTCGCGGCCGATGCCGCTCGCGGCGCCCGTCACGAGCGCGAGCTTGCCGTCGAGCCTCACGGCACGCCGGCCAGGAAGTCGAGCACCGCGCGGTTGAAGATCTCGGGGGTCTCCAGGTTGAAGCCGTGGCTGCCGCCGGGGATCTTCATGAGCTTCGCGCCCGGGATGCTGCGCGCCAGGATGTCGGAGTTGGCGGGCGAGACGAGGAGGTCGGCGTCCCCGGTGATGACGAGCGTCGGGGACTGGATCAGGTGCAGGCGATCCGTCGCCTTGTGCCCCATGACCGCCGCCACCTGGCCCAGGATTGCCTCCATGCTGAAGCCGTACTGGAGCGCGCCCGCGAAGAGCTGCATCAGCTTCGGGAGCTCCCTGTCGATGAAGGATTGGTTGAAGACGCGCGGGAGGAGGTGCTGGAAGAACATGAGCGGGTCGAGCGCGTTCAGGTTGATCTCCATCTCGCCGCTCGCGGTCACCGTCCCGCCGAACCGCTGCATGCCGAACTCGCGCTGCCGCTCCACCTCGGCGTCCGGCTCGGGGTAGGTGCACGCGAGGACCAGGCCGCGCACGCGCTCGGGCTGCCGGAGCGCCAGTTCCTGCGCGATCATGCCGCCCATCGAGACGCCGAGCACGTGCGCGCGCTGGAGGTCGAGCGCGTCGAGCAGCCCGGCCGCGTCGTCCGCCATCTGGTGGATCGTGTAGGGGCCGGGGGGCCTGGAGCTCCGCCCGACGCCGCGGTTGTCGAAGGCGATCGTCCGGTAGCGTCGCGCGAAGTCGGGGACCTGGAACATCCACGCCGTCGAGTCGGCGGCGAGGCCCATGATGAGGAGGAGCGGGCCGCCCCGCCCGTGCTCCTCGTAGTAGAGCTCGATCGAGTCGACCTTGGCGGTGGCCATGGGACGTCCCTCCTGGTGGGCGCGCGAGTATGGCCGAGGCGCCTTCGGGGCGTCAATCCGCGCGGCCCGCATCTGTCGCGGCCCGCATTGTCGACGGCCCGCATCCGCGCGGCCTGCATTGCCATGGCCGTGGCGGCGCCGTAGAAGGGGCCGGCATGCCTCGGAGCCCCGACGCGTGGGTCGTGCTGCCGAGCGAGGCCGAGGTCCGCGCCCTCATGCCGCCCGGCTCGCCGTACGACTTTGGCTTCCTTCCCGCGATGGCGCGCCTCGTGATGGCGCACGAGCAGTACGCGCCGCTCTTCGGCGCGCTCTTCGGGCAGATCATGTTCGCGCCGGGCAGCCTCTCGCGCCGCGAGCGCGAGCTGATCGCGGCGGTCACCTCTGCCGCGCAGGACTGCCACTACTGAACGCAGTCGCACGCAGAGTTTCTGCGTGTCGAGGGCGGAGAGCGGGAGCTGGTCGAGGCCATCAAGGCCAAGCGATGGCGCGACGCGTCCACCCTCACGTCCCGCGAGCGCGCACTGTGCGAGGTCGCGGAGAAGCTGAGCGCCACGCCCACGCGCATGGTGGAGGAGGACTGGCAGCCGCTGCGCGACCTCGGCTTCGACGACCGCGCGTGCCTCGAGGTGGCGCACGTGGTCGGCATCTTCAACTACCTGACCCGCCTCGCCGACGGCCTCGGGCTCCAGCTCGACGCGGGCACGCGCGCCGCGGCCGAGTCGGGCATCCCCCTCACGCGCCGGACGTAGTGCGGCGCCCCGCGGCGCCTTCCTCCTTCCAGTCCGGGTGCATCACACACCACGGGCTCGGGACGAGGAGCGTCTCGCGGTAGTCGGTGCGCCAGCGGCGCGCTTCGGTCGCCCACGCGCGGGTCTCGGCCGCGCTCGCAAAGTCGCTCAGGTGGCGGACGTAGTGGCCGAGCGTCGGCAGGCACCAGAGGAGGACGGCCTCGGTGTCGCGCATCGCCGTGCGCCAGGCGCCCGCGAGCGTGAGGCCGCGGCGGGCCGCCACCGGGAGCCAACGCGTCTCGACCGCCTCGAGGTACGCATCGGCCGCCCCGGGCACGACGGTCGCGGTCTCCTGGATGAAGGCACGGCCGCGGACACGCCGGCGGATGAGCTCCGCGCGCGTCGGGCAGTACGGCGCCGGCTCGAGAATGCGGTCGAAGCCGCCCGAGCGGAGCCTGGCCGCCTCCGCCCACCACCTGGCGAGCGCCGGCGGCTGCCCCGCGCCGGCGTACTGGTGCTCGAGAATCTTCTCCCAGCCCTTCCAGCCCTCCATCTCCCAGAGGTTCACGACGCGCGGCCAGTCGCCGGTCGACCCCGACTGCTGCCAGGTCCCGACCAGGAACCCGGCCGGCCCGCTCGGCGTGCGCGTGCCGGTGTGCCGCTTGTAGGCCTCGGACCCGGTGCCGATGATGTGGATCGTCTCGTGCAGGTAGAGCTTCGGGTTCGGCACTCGGGCGTGCAGGCTTACGACAGTCGTCCCCGCGCGGGCAAGCGACCCTGCCTTGCCGCGCGACGAGCGGCTCTCGTATGATCCGCAGCCCAGAGGAGGCTCACATGGCCATCCCCAGCCTGGTCGTCGACGCCGACGGGCACGTCCTCGAGCACCCCGACGGCATGCTGCGCTTCGCCCCGTCCGAGTACCGCGAGCGCATCTGGCACATCGAGACCAAGGCCGACGGCAGCGAGTGGCTGCACTACAACGGCGGCGTGCGTCCGGCGGGCGGCATGGCCCTCGCGGGCACGGCGGGCATGACGCCCGCCGATCGCGAGCGCGCCCGCGCGGGCAAGCTCCGCTACTCGGAGGTCCGGCCCGGTGCCTTCAGCCCGGCGCCGCGTCTCCCCGACATGCAGGTCGAGGGCATCGCGCAGGCGGTCCTCTACCCGACCATGCTCCTCGGGCTGCCCGCGATCGAGGACGCGGCCTTCGCCGAGGTGCAGGCCGACGCTTACAACGAGTGGCTGCACGCGTACTGCGCCTACGCGCCGAAGCGCCTCTTCGGCGCCGCCGTCGTCCCCACCCAGGAGATCGAGCGCGCCGTGCGCACCATCCGCCGCGCGAAGGAGCTCGGCCTGGTGGGCGTCTTCCTGCGCCCGAACCCCGCCGTCGGGGGCCGCAAGCTGAACGCCCCGGTCTACGATGCCATCTGGGCGGTCTGCCAGGATCTCGAGATGCCGATCGGGCTCCACCCCTTCCTCGCCCCCGACATGCCGGGCGCCTGTCGCGCGCTCGGCTACGGCGCCATCCGCGCCGAGGGCGTCCGCTACGACACCGGGCACGAGAGCCCGGCCGACCCGATCCGCAACCTCGGCAACGTCTTCTTCAGCCAGGCGCTCTCGAACCCGTTCGACGTGATGGAGTGCGTGGCCCTCTTCTGCGCCGGCGGCATCTGCGAGCGCTTCCCCAAGCTCACCGTGCTCTTCCTCGAGGCCAACGGCGGCTGGATCGTGCCCTGGCTCGAGCGCCTCGACCACCACTTCGAGGTGTTCCGCTGGGACGTGCCGTCGCTCAAGATGAAGCCGTCGGAGTACTTCCGCCGCCAGTGCTACATCTCCTTCGACCCCGACGAATCGACGCTGGCCTTCACGGCGAACCATCCGCTGGTCGGCGCCGAGCGCATCATCTGGGCGAGCGACTACCCGCACCCCGACGCGAAGTTCCCGGGGGTGGTGAAGGAGCTCGCGGAGGCGACGGCGAGCCTTACCGGCGCGCAGCAGGCGCGCATCTTCGGGGCGAACGCGCGGGACGTGTACGGGCTGCCGGCGCCAGGGTGAGGGGGGCGGGTTATGCTGTCCTGCCGTGCAGCCTAACGCCGGGGTGCGATCGTGATCCCGTTGGCAAGCGTCCGGATTTTCGTCGAAACGCGTCACGGTCCTGCGATCGACGTCGGATTAAACTACAGGTTGCTGGAGTTACATGGAACCTTCTAATCGTTAGTTAGGCGGTAATGATTTCGTTGAGTCCTTCGACAAGCCGCTGGAGTTCGTCAGGCGAAACGCGGCCGAGCTTTTTGCCGAGGCGACGAGTAGACAACGTGCGAATCTGGCTGATCTTCACCCAGGCCGGTTTTCCGACGTTCACCGACTCGAGCTCCAAGACGAGAGGAAACCCGGCCCGCTGGGGTTGGCTGGTCAACGCCATGGCGATGACCGTGCCGGAGTGCTCGTTGAATACGTCGGCGCTGAGGACGACAACTGGACGACGGCCCGCCTGCTCATGGCCGACCACGGGATTCAGGTTGGCCCAAACGATATCGCCCCTCAGAACTCGGGCCATTCTTCAAAGTCCGCGGCCATCCCTTCGTCGGCCATCCTCTGCTCGGCAGACCTGTTCAGCTTGGCGCACTCGCGCGCCAGTCGGCCTCGCTCGAGCCGGTCGAGCTTGTCGCGGACGGCCTCTTGGATCGCGCGGCTCCGATTCGGGAACTTGCGTTGGGCGACAAGGCGGTCGATACGCTTCAAGAGCTGTGCTTCGATGGTGATGGCGATCTTCGCGGCGGGCATGGCGACTGCTCCTTGGTATGACGATACCTCATACCATTCGGCGAACACCGTGAACAGGCTCCTCCGTTCGGTCATCGCGGCGATGCCCGAGCGTGGTAGGAGACGAGCGAAAGCCGGCTAACCAGGCGATGGGAGCGCGCAACCAGCCTGCTTCAACCCTTCACCTCAGCCCAGCGCTGCCACTCGTGCCCTCAGGCGGAGGGCACGGGCGTGTCCAGATCGCTGATCGCCGCGCGCGGAGACATCGTGCCCCACCCGAAGTGAGGCGCTACTCCCGCGCCAGGATGTGGATCGCGCACACGCTCCCGCCGCCCATCATGTGGCAGAGGCCCACGCGCGCGTCCTTCACCTGCCGCTTCCCCGCCTCGCCGCGCAGCTGGAGCGTCGTCTCCCAGATCTGCGCGAGCCCGGTCGGTCCGCCCGGGTGCCCGCGGGCGATAAGCCCGCCGTCGGTCGACACCGGCACCCGCCCGCCCAGCGCGAAGTCGCCGCGCTCGATCGCCGCCTCGGCCTCCCCCTCGCCGCAGAGCCCCAGCAGCTCGTAGTACTCGAGCTCCTCGATGGCGAACGCGTCGTGGACTTGGACGAGGTCCATGTCCGCGGGCCCGAGGCCGGCCTGCTCGTAAGCCGCGCGCGAGGTGTCGACCGACATGCGCGCCGGGCCGACCACCGGACCGATGAAGAGGTGCCCGCGCTCGTAGCGCTCGGTCTGGAGCTCCGAGGCGAGCACGCGCACCAGCGGCCGGGCGGGGCGGAGCCTCCGCGCGATCTCGGGTCGCCCGACGATCGCGCACGCCGCGCCGTCCCCGATCGGGCACGACATCATGGCCGTGAGCGGCCAGGCGACCATGCGCGAGGCGAGCACCTTCTCGACCGTGACGGGCGCGTCGGGCTGGCGCTGGCTCATCGGGTTCAGGGCGCCGTTGTTGAAGTTCTTCGCGGCGATGGCGGCCAGGTGCTCGGGCTTGGTGCCGCGCTCGTGGATGCGCCGTGTGGCCCACATGGCGAAGAAGGCGGCGGGCAGGATCGAGTCCTCGAGCCACGCCGGGTCCGTGTTCCGGCCCGACGACTGGATCATGGTCGTCATCTTGTCGAAGCCGACGACCATGACGACGTCATGACGGCCGCTCTCGACCGCGAAGCACGCCTCGCGGAACGCCGCCGAGCCGGTGGCCGACGCGTTCTCGACGCGCTGGACCGGGATGCCCGTCAGCCCGAACTCCTTCATGGTGCGCACGGCGCTCATGACGGGCGCGAAGATGTAGCCCACGTACGCCGCCTGCACGTCGCGGAAGGAGAGCCCCGCGTCGCGCAGCGCCGCGAGCCCCGCCTCGCGCGCCATGTCGGCGTTCGACTTCTCGGCCCACATGCCGAAGCGGTGCATGCCGACGCCGAGGACGGCGACGTCCTTCATCGCCCGCTCTCCCCCGGCCGGAAGCGGAGGATGACGACGTCGTGATCGCCCTCCTCGCGCAGCGCCTCGAGCTCGGCCTCGAGCGTCTGGCCGAGGCGGTAATCCTCCTGCCTGCCGGCGAGCGGGAGCTGCACGCGCGGCCCCTCGGGGAGATCGACCTGCCCCACACCGTAGCCGATGTGCTCGACGCGCGTCGAGCCGAAGAGCGGGAAGTGGACGAAGGTGTAGCTGAAGAGCGTGCCCCGCGGGCCGAGGAGCACGTCCTCCGTCCGCTCGCTCATGCACTTGGCGCAGATCGCCCGCCGCGGGAAGAAGTGCTCGCCGCAGTCCCGGCAGCGCGAGCCGAGCAGGC
>VBKJ01000194.1 GCA_005879795.1 Deltaproteobacteria bacterium | reverse complement strand
TCGCCTTCAACCGGCTCTCGATGGTCTTTCGAAAGCGGCTGTGGGCAATCGGTGTCACGCGTGCCCTCGGTGCCCGGCGGGGCATCGTCGTCCGGGAGCTCCTCAAGGAGAGCCTCTTGCTGGGCCTCGGCGGCGTCGCGCTGGGACTGTTCCTCGGGGTGCTGCTGGCGCAGCGGTTGATGCCCGCCGTCGCGCGTACGGCGGAGCTGAACTTCAACCTGACGACTCGGGCGACTCCCGTGCCCATCCGCATAGGCCCCTTGGTAGCCGCGGGCGTGATGGGCCTCCTCGCAAGCGTCCTCGCAGCGATCGTGCCGGCAATGCGAGCGGCGAAGGTGCCCGCAGTGGAAGTGCTCCGGGCCAAGGGGTTGCTTCAGCTGCCTGCTGCCCCCGCCCCGCCCGCCAATGCCGTCCATGTCGTTCTGGTGACCCTGACGGCGGCCTTCGCCGTCCTCGAGGTCGCGACCGAGAGCGCCGCCCTGGGGCTCCTCGCCACCGCCATGATCCTCATAGCAGCCTGCTTCTTGATCCGACCCGTTCTTTTCTACGTCGGTGGCTGCCTGGAGGGGACCGTAGCGCGTTGCTTCGGCATGATCGGCCGCCTAGCGGTGGTGGATATGCTGCGGGTTCCGTCGCGCACCGTCATGACAGTGAGCATCATGACGACCGGCCTCGGTGCAGTCGTCTGGTTTGGCGCCATGGAAGGGAGCTTCGAATCCCTGACGACCCGAGCGCTCGGACAAGTGAGACGAGCCGATCTCATCGTCGCCTCACCCTTTGCCCATGGCACTGTGGCTGCCGTCGGCGAGGACGTCGCCGGCGAGATCGCTCGCATCCCGGGCGTGGAACGGGTCAGTTCAGAACGCTTGGCGTCATGGACTTCAGGAGGGAACGTCATGGGCATTTGCGCGTTCGATGCCCCGCATTTCCGCGATCCGCGCCTGGGGGACTGGGTCTTCAACGGTGACCACGTTGCAGATGCTCTGGAACGCGTCGCCCGGGGCGATGCCATCCTGGCGAGTCCGGGGTTCGCCAGGTCCCACGGCCTGAAGGTGGGGGATACGATCGCCCTCGAGACGCCGTCCGGGCCCTTCTCGGCCGTGCTGGCGGGTCTCACGGTGGTGTCGTTGATATCCCCCACCGGCGATATCATCATGACGAGAGACCTCTTTCGCCGATTCTGGCATGACTCCCTGATCACACGGGCACATGTATTGCTCGCCCCGGGAACGGACGAGGGCACCGTACGGGCAGCCATTTCGCGCGGAATCGGCCGGCGGTATCGCCTCCAGATCCTCTCCCCGCGACAGCTCATCGAGACGTTCGCGGCCGAAGTGCGCCAAGGCTTCGCGTTTACGACGATCCTGCAAGCCGTGACATTGTTGGTCGTGCTCCTCGGGGTCGCCGATGCGCTCGTCGCAAGTGTCATTGACCGTGCTCGGGAGCTCAGCACCATGCGGGCGATTGGCGCTCCGCGATACCGGATCGGAGCGCTACTGTCCTTGCAGTCAGCCATCATGGGCATTCTCGGGGTTGCCTTCGCCGTGGCGGTCGGACTCGCACTCGCGACGCTTTGGGGGGGATCGACCATGGAGGCCGTGCTCGGTTGGCCCGTCGGCGTGTCCCTCCCGTTGCGGACGATCCTCGGCACGGTGATCCTCGGGATTCTCGTGTGCGCTATTGCGGCCATCCCGCCCGCGCGGAGCGCGATGCAGCTCCCTCCCGCTGACGGGCTTCGCTGCGATTAGAAGGTCAGCTTGTCGAAGTCATTCCACTGAATGGTGATCCCGTCGGTCGACGAATCCCAGTTGGGAACGTTCAGCGTCCGAACCGGTCCGCCGCCCCGTGAGATCAGCTGGAAGGAGACCGTTTCGTTGGGTGGCGAGCTGGCGGCGACGTAGACATCCGCGCCCTGGATGAACGGCAGCCGGCTTAGAACCGGATCCGGTTCGCTCAGGTCGGTCTGTTTGTCGTCGTTTCTGTCGAAGGCGAAGAATGCGTTGACCTGCTTGCTGATCGGACAGAGGACTTCCGTGCAGACGTTGAGGCCGTTGATCAGCAGTTGGTCGTTTTCTGAGCCCTGATCGCCCCACAGCTCCTTGTACCTGATCGTGACCGCCGACACGCTGCCCGGGCGATTTCCTACGTACTCCTCGATCGCGGCCGACGCGAGCAGGCGGAGGGTGTAGTCGCTTCTCACGAACGGCTCGTAGTAGATGTGGAGCGTCGGAAGGCCCGTTTGCACGAGCGCGAACTCGTAGCGCTGGCCCGGGTTGACCGAAACCGGTCCCCACGCGCCTCCGCCGGTCGAGCCGTCGGTGATCGGGAGTGACGCGACCGGTGCGGCGCTCGTCCGCTGCCCGCTGTCGTTTACCTGCCAGATCTGAACAGTTCCGCCCGACAGCCCGCTGTTCTCCGGGAAGTTGAGGGCCTTCCCCGCGATCTTTATCGAGCCGCTCTGCGGCACGATGTCGCTTTTCGGCCGGTGGCCGGTCAGGAACGCGTAGTACTGGACGAATGACTCGGCCGAGGTGCAGGTCTGGACGTGGGTCTGGTCCGGGATTGTGACGTTCTCCGCACCGTCCATGTTCCGGCCCGGCGTGCCCCTGCCAGCCCATACCGCTAGCGTCGGCACACCAGGATTCTGATTTTGGCCGTCAACGTTGATGTAGTGGGCGACGTTCGCCCTCCGCTGGGAGGCCATATTCCCATTCGTGAGGTAGTCATACATCACCGAGGTGCCGAGCGAGTGCGCGACCACATCCACCTGGGACTTGCCTGTCCGCTGCTCTAGCGCGGCGATCGCATCGTCGATCTGCTGATCGACTTCGCTTTTGTCCGCGACCGCCCGCGTGGAGTTGTAGTCGACCTCGTCGATCCAGCGCTCCGGATACCCGTTGCTCATGAAGCGCATCTTCTGCGACTCGAACTGAGCGCCCGAGCCTTCGATTCCGTGCACGAAGACGATCGGGTTCTGCTTGAAACTCGACGCAGCGTCAGCCGCCGAGGCGCCGGACAATACGAGCACGACGCCGGCCAGCGCCGACGCGATGAAACGAAGCGTCCTTGCTCCAATCAGGCCTACGCACGACATCGCATCCTCCTTTTGCTCAAGGGCATAGTCCTACAAAGGGCCGAAGTTGACGGAAGACCTCTCATCCGACGTTCGCCCTCTCCACCGCCCCGGGCTACGGAGGCTTTCCGGCAGCGAGCGCCGACGGGGGCCGGCGGAGAACGTCACAACCTAGAAGAGGGCTGGCCGCACGATACCGCTCCTTCGGCTCGCCTGGGTGGCGACACAACCTGATGGTAAGCTGATTGCATCGTTCCTGAGCGATCGCTCTCCGGGCAATCCGCCTCTCTTGGTAGGATTCGGAAATATTCCGATGAGTCGCGCAGTCATTTTGTCGTGAGCCGAGCGAGTTAATGGCGGGAGGTGAAGCAGGAAGCGGCCCCGCGGTTCAACCGGTGACCGGACCAGTCAGGGGGTGAAGCATTCGGGTGTCCCCGCTCCGGGCGGGGCTGGAGTCGGGATGCACGCCTGCGATCAGTTTCAAGCGGGCGCGGGCCGCCGCCGCAAGTTAGACGGCCGGGTCATCTGACCACCGCAGGTCTGGCACTCCTGTGTGCTCCCGTCGACGACGAACTCCCTCGCGCCGCACTCAGGATAACAGACCGCGAAGGCGACATGAAGACGTTCTGGAAAGGATACTCGCCCCGGACCCGGTCGTCTGCATCCGCTTCCCATCGGGCGAGCGAGCGCAAGTGTGCGATGAACGATTCACGCCGATGCACTTGCGGCCCGAGTTCCGCGAGCCGGGCACGGATGGCTCCGAAGAGCGCGTCTAGGTCCTCAGCCACCCGCCGCGGCGCCGCGGTGAGGCCCGTCGCGGCGACCTTGCGTTCCCGCCGCGCGAGCCGGGGCCGCTACGCTCCCTGTTCGATCCCCGTCAGCCGGGCGCTGGCGTGCCAGAGGCGGAGTGCGAGGTCGGTGTCGTACGACGCGCGCGACGAGCGCGCCTCTTTGCAGTCGACGAAGTACCTGCCGCTCACGCCCTCCACCGCGGGTGACGAGGCCAGGTAGATGGCAGTAGCCGCGCCCTGCTCGGGGGTGCGGAAGAAGGGGCGCAGCAGCTTCGTGAGCGCCGTGGCGAGGCGGCCGTTGTTCTGGCCGAGGCGCGTCGCGACGGCGCCGGGGTGGAGGCAGTTGGCGGTGACGCGCGTGCCCTCGAGGCGCCGGGCCAACTCGTAGGTGAAGAGGATGTTGGCGAGCTTCGACGATCCGTAGACCCGCATCGCCCGGTAGCGGCGCGCGTGGCCGAGGTCGTCCAGGTCGATCGTGCCGAAGCGGTGCGCGTCGGAGGCGACGTTCACGATGCGGGCGGGCGCGGAGCCGCGGAGGCGCTCGAGCAGCAGGTGGGTCAGGAGGAAGTACGCCAGGTGATTCACCGCGAAGACGGTCTCGATGCCGTCCACGGTGGTCGAGCGGCGGAGGTTGACGACGCCGGCGTTGTTCACGAGCACGTGGACGGCCGGGTAGCACTCGCTGAGCTCCGCCGCGAGGCGTCGGATCTCCGCCTGCGAGGAGAGGTCGGCCAGGAAGAGCGCGACGGCGGCGTTGCCGGACTCCGTCCGCAGGGCGGCAACCGTCTCCTCGCCGCGCCCGCGGTTGCGGCAGACGAGCGCCAGCGTCGCGCCCAGGCAGGCGAGTGCCCGCGCCGTCGCCCGGCCGATCCCCGAGCTGGCCCCGGTCACCACGCACACCCGCCCCGTCACGCCGTCACCTCGCGCGCGAAGGCGACGATGGCCTCGAGCAGGCCCGGCGCCTCGAAGACGTCGTTGTGGTGCGCGCCGGCCGCGCGCACGAAGCGCTTCGGCTCCCTCGCGGCGGCGAAGAGCCGCTCGCCCAGCCCGAACGGCACGACCTCGTCGCGGTCCCCGTGCGCGACGAGGATGGGCAGCGAGAGCGCGCGCACGCGCGCCAGCGAGTCGAAGCGGCTGCCGGCGAGGACGGCGAGCGGGCCGTAGTGGGCTCGGCCCGCGTCGCGCAGCGTGGTGAAGGTCGAGACCACGGCCACACCGGCGCACGGGCGCACGGTGGCGAGCCGGATCGCCACCGCACCGCCGAGCGACTCGCCGAAGGCGACGATGCGCCCCGCCGGGACGCCGCGGGTGCGGAGGCTGTCGTAGGCCGCCTCGGCATCGAGGTAGACGCCCGGCTCGCTCGGCCGCCCCTCGCTCCGCCCGTAGCCGCGGTAGTCGTAGGCGAGCACGGCGACGCCGCGCGCCGCGAGCGCGAGCACCACGTCGGCACGGGAGGCGACGTTGCCGCCGTTGCCGTGCGACCAGACGAGCGTCGCCGCGGCGCCCGACGCGGCGGCCCACCAGGCGTGCAGCCGGAGGCCGTCGGCGGTCGTGATGGTCCGCTCCTCGACCCCGGGCGGCGGGTCCGGGACGAAGGGATCGGGAAAGAAGATCAGGCGATCGAGCGGCACCCAGGAGCACCCGGCCGCCAGCATGGCCACGGCGGCGAGGAGAGCCGCCCGCGGCCTAGAAATACCCGCTCGGCTCCTCGCCGCTCGGCGGCTTCTGCTCGCGGCTCTTGATCCACTTCCCGGTGATCATGTCCTTGTAGCCCATGCCGGGCGCGACCATCGGGTAGACGTGCGCCGTCTGATCGATCATCACCTCGAGGAAGGCGGGGCCGGGGGAGCGGACGAACTCCTCGAGCCGCGCCGGCACGTCGGCGATCTCGGTCACGCGCTTGGCAAACTGGAAGCCGTCGGCCTCGACGGCCTTCACGAAGTCCTTCTTGTGGAGCGTCTTGTCGGAACCCGAGTAGCGGTTCGAGTAGAAGAGGGACTGCCACTGACGGACCATGCCGTCGCCCAGGTTGTTCAGGAGCAGCACCTTCACCGGGATGTCGTAGGTGGTGAGCGTCTCGAGCTCGCCCAGGTTCATGCGGATCGAGCCGTCGCCGTCGACGTCGATGACGAGCTTGCCCGGTTTGGCGAGCTGCGCGCCGATGGCGGCGGGGAGCCCGAAGCCCATGGTGCCCATGCTGCCGGACGTGAGGAAGGTACGCGGGTTCACGAAGTCCAGGTACTGCGCGGCCCACATCTGGTGCTGGCCGACACCGGTGGTGACGATGGCGTGGCCGCGCGTGATCCGGTTCAGCTGCTCGAGCACGTACTCGGCCTGGATCGCCTTCGCCTCGCGGTTGTAGTTGAGCGGGTGGCGGCGCCGGAGCTCCTGGACGTGCGCGCGCCAGCGCGCGAAGCTCTTCTTGAAGCCGCCGCCGGCCTTCAAGAGCTGCTGGAGCCCCACCTTCGCGTCCGAGACGTGCGCCCAGTCGACGTTCTTGACCTTCCCGATCTCGGAGGCGTCGACGTCGAGGTGCGCGATCTTCGCACCCGGCGCGAACTCCTTCACCTTGCCGGCGACGCGGTCGTCGAAGCGCGAGCCCACGGCGAAGAGGAAGTCGCAGTCCTCGACCGCGTAGTTGGCGTACGCGGTGCCGTGCATCCCGAGCATGTGGAGCGCGAGCTCGCCGGTCGTGTCCATGGCGCCGATGCCCATGAGCGTGGTCACCACCGGGATGCCGAAGCGCTCGGCGAAGGCGCGCAGCTCGGCGGCGGCGTTGCCGTTGTTGACCCCGCCGCCGACGTACATGAGCGGCCGCTCGGAGGCGACGAGCAGCTTGAAGAAGGCCTCCGCATCGTGCGGGGAGATGGTCGCCTGCCGCAGCCCCTCGAGCCGCTGGCGGTAGCCGTGGAGCGGGAGGAGGCCGGCGCCCTGGAAGACGCTCTTCGCGAGCTGGACGTCTCTGGGGATGTCCACGACCACCGGCCCGGGCCGGCCGCTGCGCGCGATGTCGAACGCCGTCCGCATCGTGATCTCGACCTTGGCCTCGTCGGTCACCAGGAAGACGTTCTTCGCGCACGCCGCCATGATGTTGAAGACCGGCGCCTCCTGGAAGGCGTCCGTCCCCATCGCCGCGCGTGGCACCTGGCCGGTGATGAACACCACCGGCACGCTGTCGGCCTGGCAGTCGCGCACCGGCGTCACCGAGTTGGTGGCGCCGGGGCCGGAGGTGACGAGCGAAACCCCGACGCGCCCGCTCGACCGCGCGTAGCCGGAGGCCATGAAGCCGGCGCCCTGCTCGGTGGCGGGGACGATCAGGCGGATGTTCTTCTCGGGGTGGCTCTCGTTGTAGCGGAAGACGGCGTCATAGGTGGGCAGGATGGCGCCCCCGCTGTAGCCGAAGACGGTGTCCACGCCCTCGTCGGCGAGCACCTGCACGATCATGTCCGCCCCGTTCATGGTGGCCCCCGCCAGGGGGTGCGTCGTCGCGGCGGAATCGGCGAGGCTGAGCTTCGAAGGCTTCGACGATGACATGGCTCCCCCCGTATACCCCGGATCCCGCCCGGTTGCGAAACTCACCGCGCGGCCCGGGCCGCCGGCTCTCCCACCTATCGCACCGACACCGGGAACTGCGTGCGCAGGAAGCCGTCGAAGGCGCGGTCCGGGAGCCAGCGCCGGACGCCCATCAGGAGCCGGGCCGCGAACGTGACCGGGTAGCGCGTGCGCGGCCGCTCGGCCGCGATCGCCTTCTCGATCACGCGCGCGACCGCTTCCGGGCCGGCGGCGAAGCGGCCCATCGGCCCCTCGTAGGCCTCCTTGATCTTCTGCGCGAGCACGGCGTTGAAGGCCGCGTACGGCGATCCGCTCGCGCCCAGGCTCCGAACGCTCTCGATCGCCGTGTCGCCGAAGCGGGTCTTGATCGGGCCGGGCTCGATCACGACGACGTCGATGCCGAAGGGCCTCGCCTCGAAGCGGAGCGCGTCGCTGAGCGCCTCCACGGCGTACTTGGTGGCGTGGTAGAAGGCGCCGCCCGGGAGCGTGAGCCGCCCGCCCATCGAGGAGAGGTTCACGACCCGGCCCCAGCCCTGGCGGCGCATGCCCGGGAGGACGAGCTGGGTGAGACGGATCAGGCCGAAGACGTTGGTCTCGAACTGGCGGCGCACCTCGGCCATCGGGACCTCCTCGAAGGCGCCCTCCTGGCCGTACCCGGCATTGTTGACCAGCACGCCGACCGCACCCTCGGCGCGCTCGACCGTCTCGACCGCGGCGCGCATCGAGACCTCGTCGCACACGTCGAGGGCGATCGTCTTGCAGCCCCTGGTGGACAGGTCGCGGATCGACTCCGGCCGCCGCGCGGTCGCGTAGACGGTCCAGCCGCGTGCCGCGAGATGCTCGGCCGTGGCCCGCCCGATCCCGGTCGAGCAGCCCGTGATCAGCACCGCCCTGGAGATCCTGTCCGCCATCGCCCGGCTCCCTTCACGCGGCCGCGAGCCGCGGCTGCGCCCGCTCGATGATGCGCCCGAAGTCGACGCTCGCGGGCAGCGTCCCGAAGGCGAGCCCGTGGTCGTCCGTGAGACGCGAGGCCAGGAACGCCTCGGCCACCGCCGGGTCGCCGTGCCTCACGAGGAGCGACCCCTGGAGCGCGAGCGCCATGTGCTCGACGACGCGCCTGGCCCGCATCTCGACCGCTCCGAAGTCGCCGAGCTCCGCGCGCACGCGGCCGACGAAGGCGTCGAGCCGGCGATCCGCGCCGCGGGCGAGGTCCACCTCGGCGAAGAAGGCCTCCCCCACCTCCGGCCCGCGCGCCATCGCGCGCAGGACGTCCAGACACATGACGTTCCCGGAGCCCTCCCAGATTGAGAGCAGCGGCGCCTCGCGGTAGAGGCGCGGCATCATCGACTCCTCGACGTAGCCGTTGCCGCCCAGGCACTCGAGCGCCTCGGCGACCAGCATCGGCCCGCGCTTGCAGACCCAGTACTTGACGACCGCGGTGGCGAGGCGCGCGAAGAGCCGCTGGGTCTCATCTGCGGGGCCCTGATCGTAGGCGCGCGCCAGGCGGAGCATCGCGGTGGTCGCCGCCTCGGACTCGAGCGCGAGATCCGCGAGCACGTTCCGCATGAGCGGCTGGTCGGCGAGCAGCTTCCCGAAGGCGGCGCGGTACGCGCAGTGATGCGTGGCCTGCGCCACCGCCTGGCGCATCGCGGCCGCGGAGCCGATCACGCAGTCGAGGCGGGTGTGGTTCACCATCTCGATGATGGTGGGCACGCCGCGGCCCTCCTCGCCCACCATCCGCGCCCAGGCCCGGTCGAACTCGACCTCGCTCGAGGCGTTGGAGCGGTTGCCGAGCTTGTCCTTGAGCCGCTGGAGGTGGAAGCGATTCCGCGTCCCGTCGGGGAGGAAGCGCGGCAGGAGGAAGCACGAGAGCCCCTTCTCCGCCTGCGCGAGGACGAGGAAGGCGTCGCACATCGGCGCCGAGCAGAACCACTTGTGGCCCGTCAGCTCGTACTCGGCCCCGGGGCCGCGGCCGCGGAGGGCGACGGCGCGCGTCGTGTTGGCGCGCACGTCGGAGCCGCCCTGTTTCTCGGTCATCGCCATGCCGCAGAGGGCGCCCGTCTTCTCGGCGGCCGGGATGAAGCGCGGGTCGTAGGCGGTCGAGGTGAAGCGCGGCTGCCACTCGGCGGCGAGCTCGGGCTCCGCGCGGAGCGCGGGGATCGCCGAGTACGTCATCGAGATGGGGCAGCCGTGCCCCGCCTCCACCTGCGCCAGGACGAAGAAGAGCGCGGCGCGCGCCACGTGCGCGCCGGGGCGCGGGTCACGCCACGGGAGCGCGTGCAGCTCGTGGCCGACGGCGAGGCGCAGGAGCTCGTGCCAGGCGGGGTGGAACTCGACCTCGTCGATACGGTGGCCGTAGCGGTCGTGGGTGCGGAGCACGGGCGGGTGCGTGTTCGCCTCGAACCCCCAGCGGAGCGCCTCCCCCCCCGCCAGCCGGCCGAGCGTCCGCACCCGCTCTTCGGCCCACCCCGCCCCCTCGCGCCCGAGGCCCTCCGCCAGGACGCGATCCGCGGCGAAGAGGTCGTAGCCCTGGAGCGGCGGCGGCTGGTTCAGGACCTCGTGCGTGGGCATCGTCGCCCCAGGGGAATACGCGAGCGCGAGGCCACTCGGCAACCCTGTCTACGGCGCGGCCCGGCCCGCCTTGACGCGCGGGCGGCGAAGCGTGGTAGTCACGCAGCGCCCACGAGGAGGGACCCGCCGATGCCCGAGCTGCTCGCCGACCCGAACGTCCGCCTGCTCGCGCTCGTCGACCTGCTGCTCGTCCTCAAGATGGTCGCGCTCGGGAACTACACGAGCTTCCTGCGGCTCCGTCGCCAGGTGTACGCGACACCCGAGGACTATGCGCTGCGGGCCGCGACACCGCCCGGCAGGCCCGACGCGGACATCGAGCGCGTGCGGCGCGCGCACCGCAACGACCTCGAGAACATCCTCCCCTTCTTCGTGGTGAGCTTCCTCTACGTGCTGACCAGGCCCTCCTACGCCGCCGCCGCGACCTACCTCTGGGGCTTCCTCGCCGCGCGTGTCCTGCACAGCATCTTCTACATCCGGAGCGCGCAGCCGCACCGCACGATCGCGTTCGCCGTGGGCGCCGTGCTGATGTTCGTGATGCTGCTCAGCACGCTCGTCGCGGTGGTGTGAGATCGAGCCGGAGCGGGGCGGCAGGGCGTGCTGACCCTGCTCTTCGTGCCGGTGCTCGTGGCCGCGATCGTCGCCATGGCGCTCCGGCGACGCCGCCGCACGCGCCTCCGCCTCGCCGCTGCCGCGCGCCCCGGCGCCTCCCTCGACCGCGCCATCCCCATCGGCTCCTACGCGGAGATGGACGACCACCTGGCGCGCCGCTGGTGCGGCTGGTGCGGAGGCTACCTCGAGCGCATGGGCGAAGGCTCGCGGAGCGGCGACGGCCGTCGCTACCGGGTCGCCCGCCTCCGCTGCCAGGAATGTGAGCGCATCGAAGAGGTTTTCTTCGACACGACGGACGTCCTCCACTGATCCCGCGCACGGCGCGGGCGCTCACTTCCCCTCGCGCGCCAGGTTCTCGAGCTGGAAGCCGTCGGCGGGGAGGTGCATGTCGAGCTCGCCGCGCGTGCCCGGGACGGACGGGTCCGCCGCCGTGGCGCGGCGCATCTTCATGTTCTCCGCGTACGCGCCCCCGCGCCCGCCGCCGGTGATGTTCACGTAGCGGTAGCCGTCGGGCGCGCGCCCGAAGGCGATGCCGCGGTTGAAGACCCCCATCGCCTGGCCCCTCCAGTCGTACTTGACGACGTTGCAGACCTTGTAGGTCTCGCGGTCGATGCCGAACACGAGCTTCCCGTAGAGGTAGTAGCGGTCGTTCGGCACCGCCTCGATGAGCCAGATCGGCCGCTTCACGAGCGTGTTGTCGAGCGGCATCCAGGGCAGCCCCTTCCACCCCGGCTCGCGGAAGCCGTAGCGCGCGATCGGCGTCTCGAAGACCCACCCGCGTCCGCTCGGGTGCGGCATGAGCTTGATGTGCCCCTCGAGCGCGTCGGGCGAGAACGAATGGTACTCGTCCTTCACCGCGACGAGCTTGTAGGTGAACTCCTCGGGCTTGGCGTCGAAGCCGTTGAACCCGTCGTCCTGCGTCATCTCGGAGCCGAAGATGCCGTCGGAGCGGTTGGCGGGCGAAACGGCGCGCACCCGGCGCAGCGCCGGTACGTAGGCCCACAGCTTATCGCGCGTGGTCGGGTCCTTGTAGCGCCAGCCGAGGGTCGCGCTGCCGTGCAGGTCGGCGGGCTCGACCAGGAAGTTCTTGTCGAGGCGGCTGAACTGCTGCGGGTTCGGCTCGCGGTTCGGGTTGCCCTCGAACACCTTGGCACGCGTGTCGACCGCGATGGAGCGCTCGGGGGACTTGGACTTCTCGTCGAGCCACATGAGGTACGCCTGCAAGCGGTTGTCGCCGTTCGACCAGTAGGCGTACTCGTAGTTCCAGATGATCTTGGTGGCGACCTGCGGATCCTTGGGGTCGAGGTCCGGGAAGGGCCCGCCGAAGCTGTACTCGGGGGGCTTGCCGGTGGCGACCTCGACCAGCGAGCCGTGCTCGTCGAGCTTGAACTTGCCCGCGTTCGCCTTGGTGGCCTGGTGGAAGCGGTCGTCGAGCGCGTAGTCGCCGGGCTTGATCTCGCCGATCGGCGCCGCGAACACACCGTCCTTGTAGTGGGCGAGGATCTCGGGCGCGAGGAGGTCTTTGGCCTCCTCCCAGGTGCTCTGATCGAGCCTGCTGCCGACCTTCGGCTCCGCGGCGACTGGCGCCCCGGCCAGGAGCCCGACCGCGAGCAGCGCCCCCACGAGTCGCGTCTGCGTCATGGGCCTCTCCCCCGCGCGGCTGCGCGGTGACGAACGATCGTTCGCCTCGCTATCCTCGGACCCTCTCGGCTGTCAAGGAGGGGTGGCCGCAGCGGCCTCGATGGCGCCGACGAAGGTCCTGATACGGGCGGCGTTCACCCCGAGATCGCCCTGCCCGTCACGCGACTTGGAGCGCACGTCGACCCGGCTCGTGCCGTCGGCCTCCGGGCGGACGCGGATGGCGACGTCGTCGTGGAAGCCGAAGAGGCGGGAGGTCGCCATCGCCTCCAGGAGTCCCGCGGACGGGTCGCGCCAGGTCACCGTCAGGCCCATCTGTCGCACCACGGCCTCGGCGCGCGCGAGGGCCTCGGGCGCGCCCGTCCGGACGCGGGCCGGGCGCAGGTCGGCGCAGCAGTCGTGCTGGATCGCCGCGAACGCCTTCGGATAGCTCATGTCCCGCCCGGCGTTGCGCGGCAGGGTGGCGGCGTGGGTGAACGCCGGCGGGTTGGCCGGGTCGGTGGTGAAGTCGTTGATCCTCGGCGCGCCCGCGCTGCGGAGCGCGAGGGCGAGGAACACCACCCCCACCCCCACCGCGACGGCGCCGCCGCGGCCGAGGCCCCGGGCGCGCGCGGCCTGGACGACGCTCACCGCGCCCACGACGAGCCCCCCGATCCCGCCCAGCGCGAAGAGCCCGAAGCCGACGATCCCGGGGACGAGCCGGAGCCCGGCGAGCGCCGGGCCGACCACGAAGAGCGCCCCGGCGATCACGCCGAAGACGTTGCGCAAGCCCCCGCGCGGCCTCGCGTCGTCCATCGCGTCCTCCTCAGTGGATGCGCTTCTCGTGTCCGGCCCACTCCTGCTCGCGCAGGACGTACTTCTGGACCTTCCCGGTCGAGGTCTTCGGGAGCGGGCCGAAGGCCACCGCCTTCGGGCATTTGAAGTGCGCCAGCGCCGCCCGGCAGTGCGCCATGATGTCGGCCTCGGTCGGCGTCCGCCCCTCCTTGGGCACCACGAACGCCTTCGGGACCTCGCCCCAGCGCTCGTCCGGCACGGCGATCACCGCCACCTCGAGCACGTCGGGGTGGCGCGCGATCGCCTGCTCGACCTCGATGGTCGAGATGTTTTCGCCGCCCGAGATGATGATGTCCTTCTTGCGGTCGCGCAGCTCGATGTAGCCGTCGGGGTGCATGACCGCCACGTCGCCGGAGTGGAACCAGCCGCCGCGAAGGGCTTCGGTGGTGGCGGCCGGATCGTCGAAGTAGCCGGCCATGACGTTGTTGCCGCGCATGACCACCTCGCCCAGGGTCTCGCCGTCGGCGGGCACGTCGCGCATCTCGGGGTCGACGACGCGGAGCTCGCCGGCGATCAGGTTGGCCACCCCCTGCCGGGCCCGCAGGCGCGCGCGCATCTCGGGGTCGTGCGCGCTCCACTCCGGGTGCCAGTCGCACACGGTGTGCGGTCCGTAGGTTTCGGTGAGGCCGTAGATGTGGCTGATCTCGGCCCCGATCCGCTCCCACTGCGCGAGGAGCGTGGGCGACGGCGGCGCGCCGCCGGTGGCGATGCGGAGCGGGTGCGGCAGGCGGCCCGCGGGCGCCGAGGGATCGTTGACGAGCATGATGAGCACGGTCGGCGCGCCGTTGAAGTGCGTGACGCCCTCCTCGCGCACCAGGCGCCACACCAGCGGCGGATCGACCTTGCGCAGGAGGAGGTGCCGGCCGCCAGCGCCGGTCACGCCCCACGGGAAGCACCAGCCGTTGCAGTGGAAGAGGGGCAGCGTCCACAGGAAGATCGTCGCGGCGTCGAGGCGCTGCCCGATGATCTCGGCGAGCGCGTTCAGGTAGGCGCCGCGGTGCGTGTAAATGACACCCTTCGGCCGGCCGGTGGTGCCCGAGGTGTAGTTGATGGAGTAGGCGCGGTCCTCGTCGGCCACCCGGAAGGCGAGCGAGGGGTCGGGCTCGACGTCGACGAAGGCCTCGTACTCGGGGCCGTCGAGGGCGCGCCCGGGACCCGGCGCGAACTCCGGGTCGGCGATGGTGACGATGCGCTCGAGGGCGGGGCGCGCGCCGCGCGTGGATACCAGCGGCGGCGCCAGCTCGGCGTCGGCGAACAGGAGCCGGGCGCCCGAGTGGTCGAGGATGTAGCCGATCTCGTCGGCGTTGAGGCGGGTGTTGATCGCGACCAGCACGCCGCCCGCGAGCGCGACGCCGAAGTGCGCCTCGAGGAGAGCCGGCACGTTGGGGGCGAGGAAGGCGACCCGGTCGCCGTCGCGGAGCCCCGCGCGACGGAGCGCGGTGGCGAGCCGCCGCACGCGGACGCCGAGCTCCGCGTAGGTGAAGCGCCGCCGGCCGTAGACGGCGGCGGTGCGGGCGGCGTAGACGCGCGCCGCCCGCTCGAGGAAGAGGAGCGGGCTCAACTCGGTCCGGTTCACGTCCATGGCGCGTACCCTCTAGGCCAGAGGGGCGGCGTGCGGCAAGCGGGCGTGTCCGCGGCGGATGGTTGCAAAGGGGCGTTTGCGGCTGCGGCGAGCGCCAGCATTACCCGGGCACACACCTCGGAATTAGCGGCGTGAATTTGCGTCGCCGGCGCCCCTCGCCTATGCTCCGCGCCGCTTCGGAGAGACGAACGCGATGGCTGTCGCGATGGAGTCGGCCCGACCGACGGGCTTCGCCGCCACGGAGCGGCCCGATGCGTGGTGGGTGGCGCCGCTCGTGCAGGGCCTGCTCCTCGCCGCCCTCATCTGTTACGCCAACTGGGCCGCCATCCAGGGCGACAACTACGACGTCCCCCATGCGGGCGGCGGCAGGTACCTCTCGCCCTTCTACTCGCCGCTCATCACGCCCTCGTGGTTCCCGTACTCGCCGGCGCTCCTGATCCTCCTCCCGCCCATCCTCTTCCGCGCCACCTGCTACTACTACCGCAAGGCCTACTACCGCTCGTACTTCCTGGATCCCCCGGCGTGCGCGGTGGGTGACCTGCGCGGCCACGGCTACCGGGGTGAGACCGCCTTCCCCCTCGTCCTCCAGAACCTCCACCGCTACGCCTTCTACATCACGTTCGTCTACCTCTTCTTCCTCTGGCGGGACGTGTTCGAGGCGGCGCGGTTCGGGAGCGGCTTCGGCATCGGGGTCGGCACGCTCGTGCTCCTCGTCAACACCTCCGCGCTCACGCTCTACAGCTTCTCGTGCCACTCGGCGCGCCACCTGGTGGGCGGGAAGCTCGACTGCTTCTCGTGCAGCGCCGCGGCGCGTGCCCGTCACTCGGTGTGGCGGGGGGCGAGCGCGCTCAACGAGCACCACATGGCGTTCGCCTGGGTGAGCTTCGTCGCCGTCTGCGCGGCCGACCTCTACGTGCGCCTGCTCGCCGCGGGCGTCATCACCGACCTGCGGCTTCTCTGATGGAGCGCTACGAGAGCCACAGCTACGACGTGGTGGTGGTGGGCGCGGGGGGCGCGGGGCTCCGCGCCGCGATCGAGGCGGCCGCCGCAGGCTGCTCGGTCGGCCTCGTCTGCAAGTCGCTCCTCGGGAAGGCGCACACCGTGATGGCCGAGGGCGGGGTGGCCGCCGCGCTCGCCACCACCGACCCGCGCGACAGCTGGAAGGTCCACTTCCGCGACACCATGCGCGGCGGGAAGCTGCTCAACGACTGGCGCATGGCGAAGCTCCACGCCCAGGAGGCGCCCGCGCGCGTCAACGAGCTCGAGGCCTGGGGCGCCCTCTTCGACCGCACGCCCGACGGCCGCATCCTGCAACGGAACTTCGGCGGCCACCAGTACCCGCGCCTCGCCCACGTCGGCGACCGCACCGGCCTCGAGATGATCCGCACCCTCCAGGACAAGACCGTCCGCTCGCCCGGCGTGGACGTCTACATGGAGACCACGGTCGCCAAGCTGCTGAAGGACGGAGACCACATCGCCGGCGCGCTCGCCTACCGGCGCGACACGGGGCGCTTCATCGTCTTCCGCTCGAAGGCCGTCGTGCTCGCCACCGGCGGCATCGGCCGCGCCTACCGGGTCAACAGCAACTCCTGGGAGTACACCGGCGACGGCCACGCCCTCGCCTACGCGGCGGGCGCAGATCTGGTGGGCATGGAGTTCGTCCAGTTCCATCCGACCGGCATGGTCTGGCCGCTCAGCGTGCGCGGCATCCTGATCACCGAGGGCGTGCGCGGCGA
Organism: Deltaproteobacteria bacterium; assembly: GCA_005879795.1. Taxonomy (NCBI): domain Bacteria; kingdom Pseudomonadati; phylum Myxococcota; class Myxococcia; species Deltaproteobacteria bacterium. Next base: position 7,837 of record VBKJ01000194.1, on the reverse strand, counting down.
GGGCGGCGTCCTCAAGAACGCCAGGGGCGAGCGCTTCATGTTCCGCTACATCCCCGAGATGTTCCGGAAGGACTTCGCCGACAGCGAGGAGGAGGCCGATCGCTGGGTCGCGGAGGTGATCGCCGGCCGCAAGGCCGAGGCGCGCCGGCCGCCCGAGCTGCTCACGCGCGACGTGGTGGCGCGCGCCATCACGCAGGAGGTGCGCGAGGGGCGCGGCAGCCCCCACGGCGGCGCCTTCCTCGACATCGCCTCGAAGCGGAAGCCCGAGGAGATCCGGAAGAAGCTCCCCTCCATGTGGCAGCAGTTCCACGAGCTGGCCGACGTCGACATCACCCGCCAGCCGATGGAGGTCTACCCGACCACGCACTACGTGATGGGAGGCGTGCTCGTCGACCCGGAGACGCAGCAGGCCACCGTCCCGGGCCTCTTCGCCGCGGGCGAGGTCGGCGGGGGCCTGCACGGCGCGAACCGCCTGGGCGGCAACTCGCTCTCCGACCTCCTCGTCTTCGGCCGGCGCGCGGGCGCCGGGGCGGCCGGGTACGCCAAGGCGTTCGCGGGCGAGCCGCGTGTCGAGACGGCGCAGGTGGAGGGGGCGGTGGCCGAGCTGCTCGCCCCCTTCGAGCGCACGGGCGGCGGCGAGAACCCCTACGCCGTGCAGGAGGCCCTGCAGGACATGATGGGCACCTACGTCGGCATCGCGCGCAAGGAGGACGATCTCCGCACCGCGCTCGCCGAGCTCGAGAAGCTGCGCGCTCGCCTCGGCCGGGTCGTGGTGGACGGCAACCGCCAGTACAACCCCGGCTGGAACACGGCCATCGACCTCGGGAACCTCCTCGCCGTCAGCGAGGCGGTGACGCGCGCCGCGCTCGAGCGGCGCGAGAGCCGGGGCGCGCACACGCGGGTCGAGTACCCCGACTCGGACACGCACTTCGGCACGGTGAACGTGATCGTGCGCCGCCAGGGTAAGCGGATGACGGTCGCGCAGGAGCCCATCCCGCCCCTGCCCGAGGAGCTCAGGCACGTGGTCGAGGGCGAGGTCTGATGGACGCCGTGCTCCGCATCTTCCGGGGCGACCGCGAGGCGGGCGGCTTCGAGAACTACACGGTGCCGCAGGACGAAGGCATGGTCGTCCTCGACGCCGTGCACTACGTGCAGGCCCACCTGGCGAGCGACCTCGCCTGCCGCTGGAACTGCAAGGCGGGGAAGTGCGGGTCGTGCAGCGCCGAGGTGAACGGCAAGCCGCGCCTCATGTGCATGACGCGGATGGACCAGTTCCCCCCGGGCGAGCCGATCACGATCGCGCCCATGAAGGCCTTCCCGGTGATCAAGGACCTGGTCAGCGACGTCTCCTGGAACTACGAGGTGAACAAGCGCATCGCGCCCTTTCAGCCGCAGCCGCCGGAGGCGGACGGCACCTGGCGCATGCAGCAGCAGGACATCGACCGCGTGCAGGAGTTCCGCAAGTGCATCGAGTGCTTCCTCTGCCAGGACGTGTGCCACGTGCTGCGCGACCACGAGCGGACGGACGCCTTCGCCGGCCCGCGCTTCCTGGTGCGCCTGGCGAGCCTCGAGATGCACCCGCTCGACACCGCCTCGCGCAGCCGCTACCTCAAGGACGAGGCCGGGATCGGCTACTGCAACATCACCAAGTGCTGCACCGAGGTCTGCCCCGAGTCCATCCACATCACCGACAACGCCATCATCCCCTTGAAGGAGCGCGTGGTGGACGACTTCTACGACCCGGTCCGGCGCATCTGGCGCTGGATCACGGGGCGCGGGGCGCCCGCGTGACGGCGGCCCGCCGGCATCCTCCCGACGGCCGGTGAACGGATCTGTCCAGCGCCCAGCGGCGCGCCCCCGCTCCGCCATGGCGGGCGGCACGGCGACCCGCACGTAGGGGCCGCGAGTCCCCGCCCCGCCGTGGCATCTCGGCGGCCGCCGCGCTTGGCATGGCCCCGGCAGGTGGGGGCATGTCCGCGCTGGTGGAGCTGCTCCGGCGACGGCTGGCACCCGTCCCCAGCCTGGCCGACCTCGTCGCCGGCCTCGCGCGCTCGGTCACGGTCGGCATCGACCGGACGCGAGCCCACGAGGCCCGGGAGCCCGGCCTCCCGCTCGTGTCGCGCCTTCGCGTCGCGACCTTCTTCGCGCTCGCGTGCGGCGTCGTCTTTCTCCCCGTCGAGGGCAGCGGCGTGGCGGCCGAGGCCTCCTTTGCGCTCCTCCTCCTCTACGGCTGGCACGCGATCCTCACCAGCTTCGTCCTCATCGCGAGCTTCACGGCGCGCGGCGAGCGGAACGCGGATCGCCTCGCCCTCGTGCTGGTCGTCGGCCATGCCGTCAACCTGCACGTGTACGTCTACGTCTGGCCCGGCTATCCCGGGCTCGCGGCCGGCATCCTCGCCTGCTCGCTGATGGGGAACAGCGTCCTCTTCGGCTGGAGCACGAGGCGAGCGCTCGTCCTCGCGGTCGCCTTCTCGCTCGCGTTCCTCCTCCTCGGGATGAAGATCGCCCCGTACGACGTCCAGCGCCCGGACTTCGCGGTGGCGTCGATCGTGCTCCTGGTGGGCGCCACGACCGCCGTCGGCAGCACGCATCTTCTGGCGCTCCTGCGCGCGAGCCTCGCCGAGCGGGAGCGCGAGCTGAGCGAGCTCTCGGCCCGCCTCATGTCGGTCCAGGAGGAGGAGCGCCAGCGCCTGGCGCGCGAGCTCCACGACGAGTTCGGGCAGTCGCTGACCGCGGTGAACGCCAACCTCTGGCTGATCGAGCGGCAGGCGCCCGAGGACGCGGAGGCGCTCCGGCGCCGCGCCGCCGAGACCCGGCGGCTCGTGGCGCGCACGCTCGCCGCCATGCGCTCCCTCTCGCAGCTCTTCCGCCCCTCGGTGCTGGACGCCCTCGGCCTCATGCCGTCGCTCGACACGCTGCTCGGCGCGTTCGGCGAGCGCCACGAGATCGCGACCAGCCTGGCGGGCGACGGCCTCCCGGCGCGCCTGCCCGCCGAGATCGAGACCGCCCTCTACCGCATCACGCAGGAGGCGCTCACCAACGTCGCGCGCCACGCGCGCGCCGGCCGCGTCCGCGTCGGCCTCACGGCGATGGGCGGCGAGGTCCGCCTGGAGATCGAGGACGACGGCGTCGGCCTGGTAGCCCGCGACGGCGCGAAGGCGCCCGGCGGCACGGGCCTCGTCGGCATCCGCGAGCGCGTGCGCGCGCTCGGCGGGAAGCTCGTGCTCCACGGCGAGCGGGGCGTGCGGCTCGAGGTGCGGGTGCCGCTGCCGGCCGGCCGGTGATGGGGCAGGCGGCGGGGGGCCCCGCCGCCTACGCGGGCGCGGCCACTCTGAGACCGAGCCGCCGCGCGGCGGCCGCCATCCGCGCGTCGTACGTGACCACCGCTTCGAGCTGCGCGGCCACCGTAAGCGCCGCTGCGAGGTGGATCGCGTCGAGCGAACGCAGCACGCTCCGGTCGAGCGCCCCGGCGGCGTCGAGCAGCGCGTCGTCGAACCGCACGAGATCGACCCGCTGCAGGACCTGGCGGGCACGCGCCGTCGCCCTGGGCCCGAGGTGTCGAACGGCCCGGACCACTTCCGTGCGCGCGAGCCCGCAGGAGACGCGCAGGCGATGGCGCCGCAGCAGCCGTCGAAGCGCAGCGGACTCCGGCGCCGCCACCACGGTCTTCACGAGCGCCGACGAGTCGAGGTAGAGGACGCCGCGGGCACGGGCCGCCATTCAGCGCTCGTGCTCCCGGGCTCGCCCGAGGCGCGTTGAGGCGGGCCTCTTGCCCGCTCGGACGCGCAGGGGCTGGCCCAAGGCGAAAAGATCGCCGCGCGCCCGGACCAGCCGGCCTTCGGCGGCGAGCTGCCGGAGGGGATCGTGCCCCCGGAGCGACACGATCAGCGCCACCGGACGTCCCCGGTCGGTCACCTCGACCCGCTCTCCGGCAGCGACGCGACGCAGCACCGCGCTCGCGTGCTGCCGGAGCGCTCGGACACCGACCTGCCCCATGGTGCTACACGGTAGCACAATGCCCGAGCGGAGGCGAAATGCACAGGATCGGCAAAGGTGCGACCGTGATGACGGACGCACGCCTCGTCGCTCGTCGCTGCGCTTGCCGCTCTCGCTCCCCGGCTCGTTCGCCTCGCTCACCATGATTACCCGGACGGACTCCTAGACTTCCGCACGTCGCTTGGCATACCGTCGCCGCATGAGCGACGACCTGGCCCTCCTCGATGCCACGGCGCAGGCCGAGCTGGTGCGGCAGCGCAAGGTGAGCCCGCGCGAGCTGGTCGACGTGGCCATCGCGCGCATCGAGCGCCTGAACCCGAAGCTGAATGCCGTCGTCACGCAGCGCTTCGAGAAGGCACGCGCCGAAGCGGCCGCACCGGACCTGCCCGCTGGGCCGTTCCGAGGCGTGCCCTTCCTGCTGAAGGACCTAATCTGCCACTCGGCGGGCGATCCGTACCATGCGGGCATGCGGTTGCTGCGCGAGCTCGGCTGGATCGAGCGCTACGACACCCATCTCGCGGCCCGCTTCCGGGCGGCCGGGTTCGTCTTCCTCGGGCGGACGAACGTGCCCGAGCTGGGTCCTGCGCCCACGACCGAGCCCGTCGCCTACGGCCCGACGCGCAACCCGTGGGACACGAGCCGCTCCCCGGGCGGCTCGAGCGGCGGCTCGGCGGCGGCGGTCGCCGCCGGGTTGGTGCCGGTCGCACACGCCAACGACGGCGGCGGCTCGATCCGTATCCCGTCGAGCGAGTGCGGGCTGGTGGGCTTGAAGCCGTCCCGCGGGCGGACGTCCCTCGGCCCCGACGCGGGCGAGGGCTGGGGCGGGCTCTCGATCGAGCACGTGGTGGCGCGCTCGGTACGCGACACGGCCGCCGTGCTCGACGCGGTCGCGGGCTACGTGCCCGGCGACCCGTACACCGCGCCGCCCCCGGCCCGCCCGTTCCGCGACGAGGTCGGCACGCCCGCGGGCCGCCTCCGCGTCGGGCTCCTCGTGAAGGCGCCCGCGGGGCAGGCGGCGGTCCATCCCGAGTGCGCGACCGCGGCGCGCGAGACGGCGCGGCTGCTCGAGTCGCTCGGGCATCGCGTCGAGGAGTCGTATCCCGCGGCGCTCGGGGACACCGAGGTCGGGCGCGCCACCGTCACTGTGATCGCCGCCGCCACCGCACGCGACCTCGCCTACTGGAGCGAGCGCACGGGGCGGCGGATCGGTCCGGGTGACGTCGAGCCCATGACGTGGGCGATCGCCGAGATGGGCCGCAGCGTGAGAGCCAGCGACTACATCCGCGCGATCGACTACCTCCATGCGCACACGCGGCTCGTCGGGGCGTGGTGGGCCGAGGGCTTCGACATCCTGCTCACCCCGACGCTCGCCGAGCCGCCGCCCCGCCTGGGCGAGTTCGACCCGGCGCCCGATGACCCCCTGCGCGGCTTCACGCGCAGCGCCGCCTTCGTCGTCTTCACCATGCCCTTCAACGTCACCGGGCAGCCGGCCGTCTCGCTCCCGCTCCACTGGAGCGCCGACGGGCTCCCGATCGGGGTCCAGCTGGGCGCCGCCTACGGGCGCGAGGACCTGCTCATCCGCGTCGCGGCCCAGCTCGAGAGCGCGCGGCCGTGGAGCGGCCGCCGCCCGCCCGTGCACGCGTGAGGAGCGATCAGCCACTCGACGATCCGGAGGGGTGCGCCGAGAAGATCGCGCGCGATGCGGCTTGTTCGCCGAAGCCGTGATGCCGCGCTTTCGCTGAGGGGATGCGGTCACCGAGAATCGTCCACGAACGAGCACTATTCCGGTGAGCGGTCAGCCTTCCCCCGCGTCTCCACCGGCGGCGGCGACCAATGGAAGACGGGTGTTCCTGGGTCTCGTGGCGGCCGTCGCCTGCCTCCGGCTCTACTATTGCGCCTGTCTCCCGGTAAACACGGGGGATGTCCTGCGGCATCTCGCCTGGGGTTGCGTCGTCAACGAATCGGGCTATGCGGCGGCGGACAGGTCGCTAGCGGACAACCGTCCCGCAGCGGCGTGGGTGGCCTGGAGCGACCTGCCTTTCAACTATCCCATCGGCTTGCTGTTCTTCGATCAACTCATCGCGCGCGCCTGGGGCAGCATCTTCTTCATGAAACTCGTCTTGACACTTCTGGAGGGGCTCAGCGCTCTCCTCGTCTACCGACACACACGCGAGAAGTGGCTCGCCTTCATGTACTGGGCGTCCCCGATCTCGATCTGGTGGTGCTCCCATGAAGGGCAGATCGAGCCGCTGCAGAACGTGTTGGCCATCGCTGCCGTGTCGATGCTGGAGCGCCGACTCTTCTGGGCGGGCCTGCTCCTGGCCTTGGCCGTCCAGATCAAGTTGACGGCGGTGTTCTTTCTGCCGCTGTTCTTGCGTGTTCGGATGGGCCGAACGAAGTTCATCGAATGCGCGGCGGGCGGACTGGTCGGCACCTTGCCCACGGTCTTCGCGTGCATGTCGTACTCGGCGCTGACGAACCTTTCCAACCTCCCGCTGCGGCTGAATCCATATTATTTCAACCCGTTCGAGCACAGCCTGTTCTTGGGAAGTTCTGTCTGGCTGACGCTCGTGGACCAGCTGGCGACCTATGGTGCGTTGATCGCGTTGAGCGCCCGGATGATTCACGACAAGAACTTGATGCGCTACGTTCCTGCCGTGTCCTTCTTCGTAGCCCTGAAGTTCGCGCACCACGCGCAGCCCTGGTACATGCTGCTGGCGACATCGTTCTTCCTGGCCCTCGATGACCGGAGGCTACGCTTCTGGCTCTTTCTTCTCGCGCCGTTGCTCGATGTCTGGTCGCTGCTGCAAATGATCGTGGGCCCGTTCGGATACACGATCGGCGGCTACTACGACGGGCTGACGGTGGGTGGGGACATGTGCAAGGCGCTGTGAACACGGACGTCCGCAAGCGGCTCGATCCCGAGGCGCGCGCTGCCCGACCCCGCGCGCGGTGGCGTGGCGCGATCGTTGGCCTTCCTCTGTGCCGGCAGCCTGTGGTATGGGCTCGCCGGCGGATGAGGCAACCAGCGTCAACGGCGCGTGCGATGGCGACCATACTGAACTCCAGCCCGGCGTGACGATGCCGCTGCTCTCCAGCGCCGACTTCGCCCTGGTGAGCGACGCGGCCTCGCGCGCGCTCGGGCCCGCAGAGCCCGCCAGGCTCCTCGCCGGCGTGGTGCAGGGCGCGGCGCGTCTCTGCGGCGCCCGACTCGCGTCGGTCGCCATGCTGACCGAGGGCCGTGAGGAGCTCGAGCTGAAGAGCGTCTTCGGGACGGGCGGCCTGATCGCCGAGAAGCGGCTGCCCGTGGGCCAGAGCCTCAACGGGACGGTCACCACGACGGAGCGCAGCTTCCGCAGCCCCGACTTCTGGGGTGAGCAACGCCCCGTCGTGCGTGAGATCGCTCGGCGAAACAAGACCCGCGGCGTCCTGATCGTTCCGCTCGCCACGCGAGAGGCGGTCGTCGGGACGCTCGCCGTGGCGGCAAGGGCGCCCTGGGAGTTCAGCTGCCGGGACGAGGCGGTCCTGGAGGAGTTCGCCCGCAACGTCGCCTCCCCGATCGAGAATGCCTGCCTGCGCCAGCAGTGAGAAGGGACTCGGGGCCAGGCGAAGGGCGGCGGACTTCCGTCGCTTGACGCCGAGGGAGCGCGGCATCTTGACGCTCCTGATGGCGGACCGCACCTGCAAGGAGGTCGCCGCGGTCCTCGAGCTGAGCGGCCACACGGTGCGGCATTACATCGAGCGGTTGAAGGTCCGCTTCAGCAAGGCGACGCTCCACGGTCTGCTCGGCTTCCTGGTCGAGAGGCATCTGCTCGACTAGGCCGGAGACGAGTCCGTCCCG
>VBKJ01000193.1 GCA_005879795.1 Deltaproteobacteria bacterium | reverse complement strand
CTGTCCTCGCTCGGCGGGCGGAGGGCGCTGCGCGGCTTCGGCTCGCACCGCTTCATCGACTTCAATCGCTCGCTGGCGACCGCCGAGCTGCGCACGCGCGTCTACCAGCGGCGGCTCTTCGGCGTCAACCTCGAGATCGAGCTCGCGCCGTTCACGGAGGCCGGGCAGGTCTTCCGGCGCGTCACCGACTCGCCGGTCGACGACCTGCACTTCGTCTACGGCCTCGGCTTCCGCGGCGTCGTGCGGCCGCAGATCGTCGGCTTCGTCGACATCGGCCGCGGCTCGGAGGGGAACGCGATCTTCACCGGGATCGACTACCCGTTCTGACCTCGAGCGGCGGGGGTGGCCCGGCGCTCTCGGGGGCGGGGACGAGCGGGCCGATCGGCGCCGCGACCAGCACCAGGCGGCCGTGCCCGGCCTGCCGCGCCGCGCTCAGCGCGAGCACGGTGAGCGTCGACCCGTTCGTGTCGCGCAGGCGCTGCCATTCGTCCTCCCAGAGGAGCAGGCGCGCGCGGCCGTCCATTCCCTGGTTCGGCCACGGCCGGAGCGTCGGCGGTGCGTAGAAGCGGAGCCCCGGGTCCGGTGGGTAGAGGGTGTAGAGGGGGACGTTCGGCGGCAGGAGGTGCCCGACGTCCGCGAAGAAGGGCTTCAAGCTCCGCGCGCGGGCGATCGCCGGATGAAGGAACACGTTGAACGACGCCGTCCAGAGCCCGAACAGCGCAGCGACCGCGATGACGAGCCTGCGCCACTCACCCCGCCGGGCGGAAAGTGCCACGAGCGGCACGACCACGGCGGTGGCGCAGGCGAGAAGTGCGAGCCAGGGCGCCGCCCCGCGCGCGGCGCCGGCGAGCGTCGCGGCCCCGGCCGCGTCGTCGGGTCGGAGCCAGGGCCTCGCGAGCGCGAGGGGGTCGGCACCGAGGGCGAGGGCGCCGGCGAGGCCGGCAAGGAGAAGCGCCCCCGGGGCGTAGAGATGGGCCCCGAGGCGCGCCGCCCGCGCGAGCCGCCCATCCGAGCCGCAGGTGGCGACGCCCGCGCCCAGGAGCAGCGCGACCGCGGGGTGGAGCGGCAGCAGGTAGACGCTCCGCTTCGCGGCCGCGAGCGAGAAGAAGGCGACGCCGGTCGCCACCCAGGCCGCCGCGAGCACTACCGCCGCCCGCGGCCGCTCGGCGAGCGGGACGAGCGCCAGTGGGAGAAGCGGTGTCCACGGCAGCAGGCCCACGAGGCCGAGCGGCACGAGGTAGGCCGCGGCGTGCGCGTGCCCGCTCGCGGCGCCCTCCGCACCGGCGAAGCGGAGCCAGTTCTCGCGCGCCACCACGTCGAGGAAGGCGTTCCCCTCGCGTGCGAAGGCGGCCGCGTACCAGAGTCCCGCGAGCACGGCCGCCACGCCGAGCACGGGCAGCGCGCGCAGCGGCCCGACGTCGCGCCGCGCGAGCCGCAACGCCGCCGCGGCGAGGGCGGGGAGCACGAGCGCGATCGGCCCCTTGGCGAGCGTGCCGAGCGCGAGGCCGAGCGCGGCGAGCGCCGTCGCGGCAGGCGTGCCGCGGGCGAGCGCGAGCGTCCAGCCCGCGAGCGCGACGGTCAGCGCGGCCGCGAGCGCCATGTCGACGCGCGCGCTCACCGCCGCGCGCGTCCACTCGAACGTGGTCGCGAGCACGAGCGCGGCGGGGAGGCCGGCGGCCGCGCCCCACACGGCACGCGCCGTCGCCCAGGTGCCGAGCACCGCCGCGGTGCCGAGCACGGCCGAGGGCAGGCGGAGCGCCAGCTCGGGCCGCTCGGGCAGCGCGGCGAGCGCCCCCGCCGCGGCCCAGTAGTAGAGGGGCGGCTTGCGCGCCAGCTCGCCCTCGGGCCGCGCCGGCACGAGCCACTCGCCGCTCGCGAGCATCTCGCTGACCACCAGCCCCTCGCGCGGCTCGCCGCGCGTGTAGAAGGGGATGTCGGCGGCGCCGGCCAGGTAGAGCGCCAGGCACCCGGCGGCGAGGAGGACGGCCTCGCGTGCCGCCGTCATGCGGCGAGGGGCGGGGCGCAATTGCACCCCGCACGGCACGCTGTTACGGTCCGCGCATGCCGGCGCCCGCGACGGCGGACTACGACGCGCGCTGGGGCTATCGTCACTTCGACGCGCGCCGCTACGAGCGGCGCCGTTACGGCGGTCTCGTCCGCGGCTTGAACCTCCGCCTCCTCGAACGCGTGCTCGCGCGCGCGCTCGCCGGCGTCGACGGCCGCCGCCTCGTGCTCGACGTGCCGTGCGGCACCGGCATCATCGGGGACTACCTCTCGGCGCGGGGCTTCCAGATCGTCGGCGCGGACATCTCGCCGGCGATGCTCGAGGTCGCGGCCGAGCGCGGGCATGCGCTCGGGCTCCTGCGCGCCGACCTGGAGGCGCCGCCGTGGCGCCCGCGCAGCTTCGACGCGGTCGTGTGTGTGCGCTTTTTGATGCACGTCCCGGCCCCGAGCCGGCCGCGCGTGCTCCGCACGCTGGCCGGGCTCACGCACGGTCCGCTGATCGCCACCGTGTGCCATCCCTACACCGTGAAGAGCGTCGGCCGGTCGATGCGGCGCCTGCTCGGCCGTCCGACGAAGCGGAGCCCGCGGCTCACCCGCCGCGCGCTGGCCGCCGAGGTCGAGGCCGCCGACCTGACGCTCGAGCGGGTGATCCCCGTCCTGCCGCTCCTCTCCGAGGTGTGGGTGGTCGTGCTGCGTAACCGCGCCCCGACCACGTAGCAGGTCATCCGAGGAGGCCGCAATGCCGAAGATCGAGAGCGTGCGGGCGCGGGAGATACTCGACTCCCGCGGCTGTCCCACGGTGGAGGCGACGGTGGTGGTCGCCGGTGGGGCGTCGGGCACGGGAGCCGTTCCCTCGGGCGCGTCGACCGGCGAGCACGAGGCGATCGAGCTGCGCGACGGCGATCGGCAACGCTACGGCGGCAAGGGCGTGCGCCGGGCGGTGGCGAACGTGAACGACGTGCTCGCGCCCGCGCTCCGCGGCCTGGACGTGGCCGACCAGCCCACGCTCGACGCCAGGCTGATCGAGCTCGACGGGACCGAGAACAAGTCGCGCCTGGGGGCGAACGCGCTCCTCGGCGTCTCGCTCGCCGCGGCGCGGGCGGCGGCGGCCGCCGCCGCTCGCCCGCTCTACCGCGCCCTCGGCGGCGAGCGGGCGACGCTCCTTCCCGTGCCGCTCCTGAACGTCATCAACGGTGGGCGGCACGCGACCAACCCGCTCGACTTCCAGGAATTCATGATCGTCCCCCACGGCGCGCCCTCCTTCCCCGAGGCGATCCGCCAGGGCGTCGAGGTGTATCAGGCGCTGCGCAGGCTCCTCGATCAGCGTGGGCTCACGACCGCCGTCGGCGACGAGGGCGGCTTCGCGCCGGCGCTCGCGAGCCACGAGCAGGCGCTCGACCTCCTCGTCGAGGCGATCGGCGCCGCCGGGCTCACGCCCGGGCGCGACGTGTCGCTCGCCCTCGACCCGGCGGCGAGCGAGCTCGCCTCGGACGGCGGCTACGTGTTCCGCAAGTCGGGCGGCAAGCGCTGCGCGGCCGACGAGCTGATCGCGCTCTACGAGCGCTGGTGCGACGCCTACCCGATCGTGTCCATCGAGGACGGGCTGGGCGAGAACGACTGGGCCGGCTGGCAGCGGCTGACCGCCGCGCTCGGCCGCCGCGTGCAGCTGGTCGGCGACGACATCTTCGTCACCAACGAGAAGCTCCTGGCGCGCGGCATCGAGCAGAAGGTGGGGAACGCGATCCTCGTCAAGCTGAACCAGATCGGGACGGTCACCGAGACGCGCGCCGCGATGGCGCGTGCCGCGCAGGCGGGCTACCGCGCGATCGTGTCGCATCGCTCGGGCGAGACCGAGGACGCGTTCATCGCCGATTTCGCGGTCGCGACCGGCGCCGGACAGATCAAGACCGGGGCGCCGTGTCGCTCGGAGCGGACCGCGAAGTACAACCGGCTGCTGGCGATCGCCGAGGAGCTGGGCGCGAGCGCGCGCTACGTCGATCCGTTCACGGGGCGGTTGGCGTAGAGCCGCCGGCGCGGCGTCTCGAACCAGACGCGCGCCCGCGCGCCGAGGAGCTGCTCCACCTGGGCGAAGTGCCGCGGGCCGGTCACCAGGAACGCGAGCCCGTCGCCGGCGAAGAGGTCCCGCACCAGTCCCGGGTCATCGGTGTGGACGACGGGCGCGCGGAGGTAAAAGGTGAGCGACGGGTCGTGGATGCCGAAGGCAACCACGGGGCCGGCGCCGGCGCCCGCGATCAGGCGCGCAGCTTCTCGGTCGCTGTGCAGGGCCGCGACCGCGGGGGCGACCCAGTGTGCGGCGAGCGGGTAGAGGGTGAGCACGGCCCCGAGCGCGGCGGCCGGCACCAGGTGCTCGCGCCCGGGGCGGAGCACGAGGAGCAGGCCGACGGCCCAGCCGGAGGCGGCCGCAGCAAGGGACGCACGCGCCGGGAGTGCGAGGTGGCCGGGCGCGGCGAAGAGCGCCGCGCCCGCCCCGGCCAGGAGCACGAGGGCGGCGAGCGCGCCGCCCGCCCGGCGCGTCGTGCGATCCTCCGCCACGGGTCCGCTCGCCAGCTCCGGCCCGACGAGGAGCGCCAGCGGCGCGAGCGCGGAGAGTGCGTAGGTGGCGAGCTTGCCGCGCGCGAGCGTCAGCACCGCGGGCACGAACAGCGCCCACAGGAGAAGCGCCCGCCGCCCGGGATCGCGCGCGGCGCGCCGGAGCGGGCCCGGCGCGAAGAGCGTCCACGGGAAGAGCAGCGCGGGCACCCAGAGGAGATAGTAGTGGATGGGCCCGGCGTGGGGGCTCTCGGCCCCCAGCCGCCGCACGTTCGTGGCGGCGAAGGCGGAGAGGTAGCTCGCGTCGAGAAGACCGACCGGCACCCAGAGCAACGCCCCGAGCGCCACGACGACGAGCGTGCCGCGCACGAGGCCGAGGTCCCGGACGCGTGGCCGTGGGCGCTGCACGAGCGCCGCGAGCGCGAGCGGTCCCGCGACCAGCACGAGCGCGAGCGGCCCCTTCACGACGAGCCCGAGCCCCGCGGCGACGTACGGTGCGAGCGGCCCGCGCCGCGGCGCCGGCCGCTCGAGCCAGGCGAGGCCAGCGAGCACGCCGACGGTCACGCAGGCGGTGAGCGTCATGTCGAGGTTTCCGTAGCGCGCGAGGCCGAACCATCCGACGCTCGTCGCCGCCACCACGCCCGCGCCGAGTGCCGCCAGAGGGCCCCCGCGCGGCAGCGCATAGGCGTAGAGCGCGAGCACCGCGACCAGCGCGGCGAGCGCGCTCACCGCGCGCGCCGCCACCTCACCGACGCCGAGAGCGCCGTATGCGAGTGCGACCAGCCAGTAGTAGCCTGCCGGCTTCTCGCGGTACGGCTCGAGGTCGAGCGTGGGCAGGAAGAGCCGTCGCACCCCGCTCGCCGCGGCCATCTCGCGCGCGACCTCGGCGTGCCGTGCCTCGTCGGGATCGAGGAGCGGGTAGCGGCCGAGGCCCTGGAAGAAGAGCCCGCCGGCGACCGCCGCCAGGACCACGGCACCGCCGAGGGCGCGCGTCGGTCGGCCCATGCCTATGGACCCGCCGGGCCGGCGGAGAGTATGTCCGTGGCATGTCGCGCCCGCCGATGTGGACGGACCTCAGGCTGGGCGGCGGTGGGGCCGCGACGCCATGAGCGGGCGCTCAGGAGCCGGACCGCGAGCCGCCCGCGGCCCGTGCCTCGCTGTCCTCCCACCGGATGCGACGATAGTCGAAGTGCGTCGCCTCGACCGGATTGAGCTTGATGATCTCGAAGTAGGGCGAGAGGTCGAAGTCGCGTGGCGTGATGATCGAGGGCAGCTGGCGCCGGAAGACGGCCGGGTACGGCGGGGGCGTGCGCCGGAGCAAGCGGTCGAGCAGGCGCCGCCGCGGTGGTGCCGTCGCCGCCGGCGTCGTCGCGGGCAGGATCGGAAAGCCGACGTTCTGGAAGGCGCGCCCGATGATGCTCGAGCAGATGACCTGCGTCGTGAGCCCGCTCCCGAACTGGAGCGCGCGGCGGCGGAAGCGGCGGGGGATCAGGCTCACCGGGAAGAAGTAGCGCGCCAGGTCGAGGAGGTTCTTCACGTCGTAGCGCAGCCCGATCTGCGCGATCACCTCGTCCAGGATGCGCTGGAGGTCCTCGCGCTGCAGCCCGATCGGGCGGCAGATGCGAAGGTTGAAGCTCGCGTACTTGGAGAGCGGCGAGGCGAGCACGCCTTCGAGGAGCGCCTCGATCATCATGTGCTCGGCGTCGCGCCCGTGCTTGGCGATGAGCGCCTCGCGCTCGGCCGGGAAGCGGCGGAGGAGGTCGTCGCCAACGTAGAGGACCGAGTGGGACCAGGTGCTCTGCGTGAGATACTTGATGACCTGGCTCACGCGCTGGTCACCGTCCACCAGGATCACGTCGCCGGGGCGGATGACGCCCAGCAGGGCATCGAAGTCGTTGGGCAGGAGGAGGGTGTAGTTGCCGCGCGGCTTGGTCAGCGCGCGGGTGGCCACGGCGAAGACCTTGTTGCGGAGCCAGCCCATCGATGGCGTCCATTGTAACCGGTCGGCGCGCGGGTCCGAAGCCACCACTGCTGCCGCCCGCCTGTCACCCCTTCCGGCGCCGCCTCCTCGCCTGGTACGCCCGTCACCGGCGCCGCCTGCCCTGGCGAGGGGTGCGCGACCCCTATGCCGTGCTGGTGTCGGAGATCATGCTCCAGCAGACGCAGGTGGCGCGCGTAACGGAGTTCTACCCGCGCTTCCTCGCCCGCTACCCCACGCTCGAGGACCTGGCTGCCGCGCCCGCTGACGCGGTGCGCGAGAGCTGGGACGGCCTGGGATATTACGCCCGGGCGCGGAACCTGCACGCCGCGGCGCGCGAGGTGGTGAAGCGCCTGGGCGGCCGGCTGCCCGGTCGGCCGGAGGAGCTCCGGGTGCTCCCCGGCATCGGGCGCTACACCGCCGGGGCGGTGGCGAGCCTCGCCTTCGGCGCCGACGTGCCCGCCGTCGACACGAACGCGGCGCGCGTGCTGGCACGCGCGTTCGGAATCCGCGGGCGGCGGAAGAGCGCGCGCCGCGAGCGGCGGGTGTGGGCGCTCGCCGCGGCGCTCGTGCCGCGCGGGCGGGCGGCAGAGTGGAACCAGGCGCTCATGGACCTGGGGGCGACGTACTGCGTCGCGCGGGCGCCGCGATGCCGCGACTGTCCGGTGCGCCGCAGCTGCGCGACGGGCAGGACTGGGGCCGACCGAAGGCGCATGCTACCTCCAGCAGAGAAGGCCACCCGCCGACCTCGAGGGTGAGGCGTCGACGAGGAGATGACATGAAGTCGAGCTTCGCAGTGATCGGTCTGCTTGGTCTCTGTGCCCCCTGGGCGGTGCTCGCGGCCAGCCGCTCCGAGGCGGAGGAAAGCTGGATCGCCACCCTCTGTGGGTCTACAGCACGCCCGCGTGGCAGAGGTGCTCCGCCACCAGCACCGCCCCGTGCGCCGCGCCCATCCGCGTGTTGTGCGACAGCGCGACGTACTTGAGCCCGTTGCGGAGCGCCGGCTCGGCGCGCAGTCGCCCCACGCTGGTCGCCATCCCGCCCTCCGCGTCGCGGTCGAGGCGCGGCTGGGGCCGGAAGGGGTCGTCGTGCACGAGGATCGGGTGCGCCGGGGCGCTCGGTAGCCCGAGGCCGGTGTAGTCGCCGCGGAAGGCGCGCATCGCCTCGGCCGCGGCCGCGGGGTCACACGGCCGCTCCGTCTCGACCATCACCGACAGCGTGTGCCCCTCGAGCACGCCGATGCGCGTGCAGGTCGCACCCACCGGCGCAGGGTGCGGCTCGATGCCGCCCTCGCCGAGGCGGCCGAGGATCTTCCGCGTCTCGGCGGCGACCTTCTCCTCCTCCTTCGGGATGAACGGGATCACGTTGTCGACGATGTCGAGCGCGACGACGCCGGGCGAGCGCCCGGCGCCCGAGATGCCCTGCAGCGAGGTCATGAGGACCCGCGCGATGCCGAAGCCGTCGAGGAGGGGCTTGAGCGAGATCGCGAGGCCGACCGTCGTGCAGTTGGGAAGCGGGAGCACGAACCCCTTCCAGCCGCGGCGCCGGCGCTGCTCCTGGAGGAGCGGGAGGTGCGCGGCCACGTTCACGCCCGGGAGCGCGATCGGCGTGTCAGTCTCGGAGCGGAAGGCGGCCGCCGTACTGATGACCGGGACGGCGCGCGCGTACATCGGTTCGAGCTCGCGCGCGGCGTCGCTCTCGACGGCGGCGAAGACGATGTCGAGGCCGCCCGGGTCGAGGTGAGCCGCGTCCACCACCGCCAGCGCCAGGAACTCCGGAGCCAGGTCCGTCCCCGCGACCCACCAGCGGCGCGCGCCGTTCGCCTCTCGGATCGCCTCCCCGTACGGCCGGCCGGCCGATCGCGCCGAGGCGGCGAGCACCGCCACCTCGAACCAGGGATGGCCGGCAAGCGAGGCCAGGAACTGCTGCCCGGCCACGCCGGTGGCGCCTACGACTGCTACCCGCCGCTTCCGCATGGGCGCGGCCGAGTATCCGGGCGGCCGTTTCGGGAGTCAACCCGAGCCCGCCGACGAGCGTGGAGCGGCGCCTAGCGCGCGCCCAGGAGCCAGGCGCGCGCCGGCTCGAAGACGTCGTTCGCGGCGCGGCGGCCGACCAGCACGTCCAGGTGGCCGTAGCCGGGGAGGTCCCGCACGGTCGCGCTGGGGCCGCCGTAGGCCTCGGCCGAGTCGCGTACGCGCTTCACCCACTCGGCCCCGAGGGCCGTGCTCGCGAAGGCGAGGACGGGAAGCGTGCGGCGCGGGCGTGGCGGTGCCGGGGCGTCGAGGGCCGCGTGCGGCCACCAGCGATCGTAGCTCGCGAGCAGCGTGGCGAGGAGCCGCACGTCGGAGAGGCCGTCGCGGGTGTTGGCGAGGCCGCCCCGCCCGCCGAAGCTGGGCGCCGTGTAGAGGACGTCGGCGAGCGCGGCGCCGGCGTTCGCGAAACCCGGCAAGGACGACGGGCGGAGGGGATCGGCGATGACGTCGGCCAGGAGCCGCTGCCGCTCGGCGAACGGGAGGCGGCTCCCGCCTACGTCGATCGCCAGGCCGCCGTCCGCCGGGGCGCGGCCTCCACCCACTGCGCCGTCGAGGATGAGGAGGCCGGCCAGCTCCTGTCCCTCGCGCGACGCGAGGCGGTAGGCGAACGCGGCGCCCTGGCTGAAGCCGGCCACATAGAGCGGCCCCGCCTCCGCGCCGCGCACGAAGGCCGTCGCCCACGCCGCGTCGTCGACGAACAGATCAGCGCTCCAGCGCGACAGCGCCGCCAGGTCTGCCGCCGGGGCGTCGGCGGCGACGACGTGCGTGCGGTAGTCGAGGCCCCAGGTGCGGACGCCGGCCGCGGCCAGGTAGACGCGCAGGTCGTGGCGCGGCTCGGCGATGGGCAGCTCGCCGTTCATGTGCATGCCGGGGAGGTAGAGGACGATCGGCCCGGTCGCGCTCTCGCACGGCGCGAGGCGATGGAGGCCGATGCGGTCGAGAGGGCCGCCCGGCGGGCGCGGGCACGCCCACACATCCTCGCAGAGCGCCGCGCCGTACACCTGCCGCTCGGCCTGCACGTGCGTGCAGGTCGCCGTTCGGCCCTCCGGGCGCGGCCCGCGGCAGGCGAGCGCGCCTGCAACCAGCACCAGCGCCGCGGCGCGCGCGGCTCTCATTGCGAGCGCAGGAACTCGATGAACTTCTCCGTCGCCGGGGAGAAGTGCTTGCCCTGCCGGTGGATGATCCCGAGCGGCCGGAGGAAGACCTCGTCCGAGAGTTGCACGGCCGCGAGCGTCTTCGACTTCACCTCGAGCCGCACCGCGGGCTCGGGCAGGATGGCGAGCCCGGTGCCGATCTCGACCACCCGCTTGATCGTCTCCACGTTGTCGAGCTCCATCACATAGCGCACCTCGACGCCATAGCGCCTGAGCAGCCGGTCGGTCTCCCTCCGGGTGGGGATGTCGCGCTCGTAGCCGACGAGCGGCTCGCCGGCGAGCTTGCGGATCGAGACCCGTCGATGGCTGGCGAACGGGTGGTGAGGCGGGCAGACGAGCACCAGGCGGTCGTTGCGGAAGGGCAGCACGGTGATGCCGGGGCGCCGCGCCGGATATGCCACCACGCCGACGTCGACGTTGCCCTTCGAGATGTCCTCGTAAATGCGGCTCGAGCGGCTGTACGCGAGGTGGAGGTGGACCTGCGGGCAGGCCTTCAGGTAGCGCTTGATCTGCGCGGACAGCTCGTAGAGGCCGATCGAGTGGACGGTCGCCACCCGGACCGTGCCGGCGATCACGTGGGCGAGCGCCTGGAGGCGTGCCTCCATGTCCTGGTAGCGCTGGACGATCTCCTTGCTCACTTGGTAAAGGATCTCGCCCGCGGGGGTGAGCTGCACGTTGCCGCGCGTCCGCTCGAGGAGTCGGCGACCGAAGCGGTCCTCGAGGGTGCGGATCTGCTGGCTGACCGCCGACTGGGTCACGAAGTTCTGGGAAGCGGCCGCGGAGAAGCTCCGCGTCTCGACCACGTCGCAGAAGACCTTGAGGGTCTCGAGGTGCACGCTAATGCGATGATCGATGCAGCGTGAGCACAACTTATAGGAGCCCGCCCGCCGGCTTGCAACCGGGCGGGCGGCGAGGGGGTCCCGATGACCGCGGGCGAGGTCGACTACTACGGGCTGGACGCGCTTCTCGGCGAGGAGGAGCGCATGACGCGGGCGAGCGTCCGGAGCTTCGTCGAGCGCGAGGTGCTGCCGGTGATCGAGCGCTGCCACTCGGACGAGCAGTTCCCGCGCCAGCTGATCCCGCGCATGGGCGAGCTGGGCTTCTTCGGCGCGAACCTGAGGGGCTACGGCTGCGCGGGGCTCTCGAACGTCGCCTACGGGCTCATCATGCAGGAGCTCGAGGCGGGGGACTCGGGGCTCCGCTCGATGGCCTCGGTGCAGGGCTCGCTCGCGATGTTCGCCATCTGGCGCTGGGGGAGCGAGGAGCAGAAGCAGCGCTGGCTCCCCGAGATGGCGCGGGGGCGCGCGATCGGCTGCTTCGGCTTGACCGAGCCCGACCACGGCTCGGACCCGGGCGGCATGGAGACGCGCGCACGGCGCGACGGGAGCGGGTACGTGCTCTCCGGCGTGAAACGCTGGATCACCAACGGCTCGATCGCCGACGTGTCGGTGGTATGGGCGAAGGACGGCGAGACCATCCGGGGCTTCCTGGTCGAGTCCGGCGCGCCCGGCTTTTCGGCGCACGACATCAAGGGGAAGTTCTCGCTCCGCGCCTCGATCACCTCGGAGCTGGTGTTGGAGGACGTGCGCGTGCCGCCCTCGGCGCTGCTGCCCGGCGCCGAGGGCCTCGCCGGCCCGTTCTCGTGCCTCAACCAGGCGCGCTACGGGATCGTGTGGGGCGCGCTCGGCGCGGCGCGCACCTGCTACCTGACCGCGCTCCGCTACGCGCAGGAGCGCAGGCAGTTCGACCGCCCGATCGCCGGCTACCAGCTGGCGCAGCAGAAGCTCGTCCACATGCTCTCCGAGATCACCAAGGGCCAGCTCCTCGCCTGGCGCCTCGGGCAGCTCAAGGACGCGGGCACGATGCGGCCCGAGCAGGTGTCGCTGGCGAAGCGCAACAACGCCGGCGTCGCGCTCGA
Source organism: Deltaproteobacteria bacterium (assembly GCA_005879795.1). Classification (NCBI taxonomy): domain Bacteria; kingdom Pseudomonadati; phylum Myxococcota; class Myxococcia; species Deltaproteobacteria bacterium. The sequence continues at coordinate 12,667 of VBKJ01000193.1, read as the reverse complement.
CATCGCGCGTCTCGCCCGCGACATCCTGGGGGCGAACGGCATCGTCAACGAGTACCCGGTGATCCGCCACATGATGAACCTCGAGACGGTGAACACCTACGAGGGGACGTACGACATGCACACCCTCATCGTGGGCCGGGACATCACGGGGCTGGACGCGATCCGGTAGCGTGGCGTAAGGACGCAGCCATGGAGCTCGAAGGCAAGGTCGCCCTCGTCACCGGCGCCGCGCGCGGCCTCGGGCGCGCCATCGCCGTCGCGTTGGCGCAGGCAGGCTGCGAGGTCGCCGTGTCGGACATCGCGCGCTCAGCCGATGGCGCCACGCCGTACGCCCTCGCCTCGACCGACGATCTCGACGCGACCGCTCACGCGGTCTTGCACCACGCCTACCGCAGCGTGGCCATCCCCGCCGACGTCACCTCTTCCGCTGAGGTCGCGCGGCTCATGGCCGCGGTCGAGACGCACTTCGGCGGCCTCGACATCCTCATCGCCAACGCCGGCGTGATCGCCGCCGCGCCCGTCGCCGCCATGGAGGAGGCGCAGTGGGACCGCATCTTCGCCGTCAACGTGAAGGGCGTCTTCCTCTGCGCGCGCGCCGCCATCCCGCTGCTCGCGCAGCGCGGGGGCGGGCGGATCGTGAACGTCGCCTCGGTCGCGGGGAAGACGGGCCGCGCCGGGCTCGCCGCCTACTGCGCCTCCAAGGCCGCGGTCATCTCGCTCACCCAGGCGCTGGCCGAGGAGCTCGGGCCGATGAGCATCGCCGTCAACGCGCTCTGCCCCGGCTACATCAAGACGGCGATGTGGACCGAGGTGCTGAACCCGATCCTCTCGCAGATGTTCGGCGTGCCCCAGGAGCGCGTCTTCGAGGAGTTCGTGCAGCGCTTCACGTATTTGAAACGCGAGCAGACGCCCGAGGAGATCGCCGATGCGGCCGTCTACCTCTGCCGCGCCGAGAACGTGACCGGCATCACGCTGACGGTCGCGGGCGGGGGCGAGGTGCACTGAGATCGTGCGCGCGCTCGCCTGGCTCGCGGTCGCGCTGGCGGGCGCCTGGGCCCTCGGCGTGCTCGCCGTCTTCCGCGGCGAGACGGTCAACGCGGTCTGGTTCGTGGTCGCCGCCGCCGCCGTGTACGCGATCGCCTACCGCTTCTACGGCGCCTTCCTCGCCGCCCGGCTCTTCGCGCTCGACGCGCGCCGGCAGACCCCGGCCGAACGCATCAACGACGGGCGCGACTTCGTGCCGACCAACCGCTGGGTGGTCTTCGGGCACCACTTCGCGGCGATCGCCGGCCCCGGGCCGCTGATCGGCCCGACACTCGCGGCGCAGTTCGGCTACCTGCCGGGCACGCTCTGGATCCTGGCCGGCGTCGTGCTGGGCGGCGCGGTCCAGGACTTCTGCATCCTGTGCGGCAGCCTGCGGCGCGACGGCCGCTCGCTCGGGCAGATGGCGAAGGACGAGATCGGGCCGCTCGGCGGCTTCGCGGCGCTGCTCGGCGTCTTCTTCATCATGGTGATCCTGATCGCCGTGCTGGCGCTCGTGGTCGTGAACGCGCTCAAGCAGAGCCCCTGGGGCACCTTCACGGTCGGCATGACGATCCCGATCGCCATGCTCATGGGCTGGTACATGAAGGGCTTCCGCCCGCACGACGTGAAGGGCGCGACGGCGATCGGCCTGGTCCTCCTCGCCGCCGCGCTGCTCGGCGGGCGGTGGGTGGATCAGCATCCGGTCCTCGGGCCGGCCCTCACGCTCACGGGACCGACGCTGGCGTGGGCCATCATCCTCTACGGCTTCGCGGCCTCGACCCTGCCCGTCTGGCTGCTGCTCGCGCCGCGCGACTACCTCTCGACTTTCGTGAAGCTCGGGACGGTGGCCCTGCTCGCGCTGGGGATCGTCGTCATGCGGCCCGAGATCCAGCTCCCCGCGATCACCCGCTTCGTCGACGGGACCGGCCCCATCTTCGCGGGCAAGGTCTTTCCGTTCTGCTTCATCACGATCGCCTGCGGCGCCATCTCGGGCTTCCACTCGCTCATCTCATCGGGGACGACGCCGAAGCTGCTCAGCCAGGAGACCGACGCGCCCATGATCGGCTACGGCGGCATGCTGCTCGAGGCGTTCGTCGCCATCATGGCGATGATCGCGGCGGCGGCGCTCCAGCCGGGCGTCTACTTCGCGATCAACAGCCCGGCGGGCGTGGTGGGCGCCGACCCGGCCGCCGCGACGGCCACCATCTCGAGCTGGGGCTTCACGGTCACGCCCGCCGAGATGGACGAGCTCGCCCAGCGCATCGGCGAGCGCACTCTCTTCGCGCGCACCGGCGGGGCGCCGAGCCTCGCCGTCGGCATGGCGCACATCTTCGCCTCCACGCTGGGCGGCGCGGCCCTCGCGCTCTGGTACCACTTCGCGATCATGTTCGAGGCGCTCTTCATCCTGACCACGCTCGATGCGGGCACGCGCGTCGGACGCTTCATGCTCCAGGATCTCCTCGGGCACGTGTGGGCCCCGCTCGGGCGGACGAGCTGGTACCCGAGCGTGCTCGTCACGAGCACGCTGGTGGTCGCGTCGTGGGGTTACTTCCTCTACCAGGGGGTGGTCGATCCGCTGGGCGGCATCAACATCCTCTGGCCGCTCTTCGGCATCTCGAACCAGCTTCTGGCCGCCATCGCGCTCGCCGTCGCGACCACGATCATCGTCCGCAGCGGGCGGGTGCGCTACGCGTGGACGACGCTCGTGCCGCTCGCGTGGCTGCTCGCCGTCACCATGACGGCGGGCTGGCAGAAGATCTTCGCCGCCGATCCGGCCATCGGCTTCCTGGCGCAGGCCGGGCGCCTCGCCGAGCGGCTGGCGGCGGGGGAGATTTCGGCCGCCCGGCTCGGCGAGGTGCGGGCGCAGATCTTCAACCTCCGGCTCGACGCGGGCGTCACGGCGCTCTTCATGGGGCTGGTCGCCCTGATCGTGGTCGAGTCGGTACGGGTCTGGTACCGCGAGCTGCGCGGGCCGGCGCCGGCGCGGGCGCTCGGCGCCGTCACCGAGGCGTGATGCCGCTCCGCGCCGTCACGCTCGCCGAGATCGAGCGCATCTTCGCGATCCTCGACCGGCTCGGCATCTCCCGCGAGGCGGTCGTCATCCCGCTCAAGCCGGCGCACCCGGGCGGTGTGTGCGTCCTCTCCAACGGCAAGCTCGAGATCCGGGTCGAGTCCGAGACCCCGCTCGACGACTGGCTCCCCGAGCTGGAACGGATGCTCCGGGGGCTGCTCGAGCAGCCGGCGTGAGCCTGCCCGCCGGGGTTGACAGCGAACCCCGCAGTCTTAGGTTTGCCGCAGTTCCGATGACCCGCCCCGGTGGCGGGCGGACCGCGAAAGAGGAGGTGCGTCATGGCACTCGTGTACCTGGATCCGTTCGAGCAGCTGCAGACCGAGCTCGACCGCATGCTCGATGCCGCGTTCGGCCCGGCCGGCCCGTCCCGTCTCTTCCCGCCCGTCAACGTCTTCGACGCGGGGGAGGCCTACGTCGTTAAGGCTGAGCTGCCGGGAGTGACGCCCGACCAGATCGGCATCGAGGTCGAGGACGACACTCTCACCCTGCGGGGCGAGCGGCCCTTTGCGGAGCCCAGCCGGGAGGCCGCGTATCACCGGCGCGAGCGGGGTTCGGGCCAGTTCCGCCGCGTCGTGCGCATCCCGGGCCGCCTGGAAAGCAACGAGGCCAAGGCGGAGTACCGCGACGGCGTGCTCACCGTGCGTCTCCCGAAGGCCAAGGAGGCGCGCCCGCGTCGCGTCCAGATACAGGCCGCATGAACCACGAGGAGGACTAAGCGATGGCACCCAACGAACTCGAGGCGAGGCCGAAGCAGAAGGTGGAGCGCCGCGAAGAGACCACGCGGCCGGGCGCCTACTTCCAGCCGGCGGTGGACATCCTGGAGACCAGGGACGAACTGGTGCTGGTCGCCGACATGCCGGGCGTGCCGTCCGACGGCGTCGACGTCGACCTGGAGGGCGACGAGCTCTCGATCGAGGGCCGCGTGCGCACCGGCGACTACGACGGGCTGAAGCCGCTCTATTGCGAGTACGGGGTCGGCAGCTACTACCGCCGCTTCACGCTCGGCGAGATGATCGACCGCGACGGGATCAAAGCGCAGATGAAGAACGGCGTGCTCGAGCTCAGGCTGCCGAAGGCGGAGCGCGCCCGCGCGCGGCGCATCACGGTCGAGACGGCGTAGCTCACTCTTCGATCAGGACGAGCGTCCCCACCGGAACGAGCCGGGCGAGGTCGTCGACGTCGGCGTTCTGCAGCGAGATGCAGCCCCACGTCCAGTCGACGTTGCGGGTGTTGAGGCCCGGCTTGTCCGTCCCGTGGATGCCGACCGCGCCGCCCGCGCCGACGTAGCCGTCACCGCGACGCGGGAGGCCACCCCTCTCCATCGCGAGCCAGTAGCGATGGAGATCCTGCACGTTGGGGTAGTCGAGCAGCAGGAACTGCCGCCAGCGCGGGTGCAGGCGCTTGTCGACGATCATGTAGAGGCCGCTCGGCGTGCGGAGGTCGCCCTCGTAGAGCTTGCTGCCCGAGCCGTTCAAACCGAAGACGGCGGGGAAGGTCCGCATGCGGGCGCCGTAGCGGTACACGTCGAGCGTGCGGCACGACTTCCGCACCACCACGACCCACGGCTCGTGCTCGGCCCAGGCGAGCTGCTCGTCGTCGTCGGCGAGGGGCCGCGGCGGCACGTTCACCGAGGTCGGGCGGAAGCGGTCGAGCGGATTGCAGGCGGCCGCCGCCAGCATCCATCCGACCACCACCGCCGCTCTACCGAATCGGCCGCTCATACAGCCCGCCACCTTCGCATTGTGCGCGATCGCGCTCCGAGCTGCAAGAAACGACGGGCGCGGCTGCAAAGCCGGGAGCGATGTGATAGCGGGCCGGGCGGTGCCGGCTCCCCGTCCGCTCGGCGCGGTCGTCCTGGCTGCGGGCCTGGGCAAGCGCATGCGCTCCCGGCGCGCCAAGGTGCTGCACGAGCTCGCGGGCCGCCCCCTCGTCTGCCACGTCCTCGTCACGCTCGCGGCGCTCGACCCCGACCGGGTTGCGCTCGTGATCGGCCACCAGGCGGATGCCGTGCGCGCCGCAGTGGCCGATGCGGGCCTGCTGGGGATCCGGGACCTCCGCGTCGTCCTCCAGCCGGAGCAGCACGGGACCGGCCACGCGGTCACCTGCGCGGCCGCGGCCTTCGCGGGGTTCAGGGGCGACGTCCTCATCCTCTACGGCGACGTGCCGCTCATCCGCCCCGCCACGCTCCGCGCCCTGCTCGATGCCCATCGCGCCGCGGAGGCGGATCTGACGCTGGTCACCCTCCGCTTCGCACGTCCCGCCGGCTATGGCAGAATTGTGAGAGGAGCTGACGGCCAGGTCACCGGCATAGTCGAAGAGCGGGACGCGAGCGACATCCAACGTGCCATCACCGAGGTCAACCCGGGTCTCTACGCGGCCCGCGCGGAGCTGCTCTTCCGGCTCCTCGCGGAGCTCGCTCCGGACAACGCGCAGGGTGAGCTGTATCTCACCGACGTGGTGGGCCTCGCGGCCCGTGCGGGGCATCGGGTCCACACCGTGGCGGCGGGCTCGACGGAGGAGCTGGCCGGCATCAACACGCGGGCGGACCTGGCGCAGATGGAGACCAAGCTGAGGGCCGAGATCGTGGAGCGCTGGATGGCGGCGGGGGTCACCTTCGATGACCCGGCGACCGCCTACGTCGGCCCCGAGGTCACCATCGGGCGCGACACGGTGATCGGGCCGAACGTGCAGCTCCGGGGCCGCACCCGCATCGGCGAGGGCTGCCGGCTCGACGGCACCGTCTACCTGGTCGACACCGCGCTCGGCGACCGCGTGCACCTTCTCTTCGGCTGCGTCGCCGACGGCGCCGAGGTCGGGCCTGATGCGCGGGTAGGTCCGTTCGCGCGTCTCAGGCCCGGGACGCGCCTCGCCGAGCGGGTCCACATCGGAAACTTCGTCGAGACCAAGCAGGCGGTGCTCGGCGCCGGCACCAAGGCGAACCACCTCGCCTACCTGGGCGACTGCGAGATCGGACCGGACACCAACGTCGGCGCCGGCACCATCACCTGCAACTACGACGGCTTCACGAAGCACCGCACCACGATCGGCGCCCGCGTCCAGATCGGCAGCGACACGCAGCTCGTGGCGCCGGTGTCGGTGGGTGACGACGCGTACGTGGGCGCGGGCACGACGGTGACGCGCGACGTGCCCCCGGGGACGCTCGTGGTCTCGCGCGTGCCGCAGCGGCACGTCGCGGGCTGGGTCGCGCGCAAGCGCGCGCTGGCCGCCGGGCGGCCGGTCAAGGTGGCCGCGAAGCCCGCGCCGATGCGGGTGTCGCGTCGCAGGCCGAAGGCCGCGCCGGCGCGCGCGCGACGGAGGCGCTGAGCCATGTGCGGCATCGTCGGCTACGTCGGGCCGCGCGAGGCGAGCTCGATCCTCATGGCGGGGCTCCGCAAGCTCGAGTACCGGGGCTACGACTCGGCCGGGCTCGCCGCCGTCAGCGACCACCGCGTCGAGGTGCGCCGCTGCGTCGGCAAGCTCGACAACCTGGCGGCGCTCCTGCGCGAGCAGCCGCTCGGCGGCACGCCCGGCATCGGCCACACGCGCTGGGCGACGCACGGCCGGCCCTCGGAGCAGAACGCGCACCCGCACCGCGCCGGCAAAGTGGTCCTCATCCACAACGGCATCATCGAGAACTACCTGGAGCTGCGCGCCGCGCTCGAGCGCCGCGGCCGCAAGATGGCCTCGGAGACCGACACCGAGGTCATCTCGCATCTGATCGACGAGCACGTGCAGCGCGGCTGCGGGCTGTTCGAGGCCACGCGGCGCGCCATCCAGCAGCTGGAGGGCTCCTACTCGATCGTCGTCCTCTCCGAGAGCGAGCCCGACCGCCTGGTGGCCGCCAAGAGCGCCACGCCGATCGTGCTCGGGCTCGGCGAGGGCGAGAACTTCATCGCCTCCGACGTCCCGGCGCTGCTCGAGCACACTCGCCGCGTGGTCTTCCTGGAGGACGGCGAGGTCGCGGAGCTCACCGCCGACCGCGTCAAGCTCCAGACCTTCGCGGGGGAATCGGTCGCGCGCGCGCCGCGCACCGTCACCTGGGACCCGGTCACGGCGCAGAAGGGCGGGTACAAGCACTTCCTCCTGAAGGAGATCCACGAGCAGCCGCAGGCGATCATCGACACCATGCGCGGCCGCATCGTGCAGGAGGCGGGCGCCGTCCAGCTCGACGCCGAGGTCGACCGGCTCCTGGAGGCGCCCATCCAGCGTGCGGTGCTGGTCGCGTGCGGCACGGCGTGGCACGCCTGCCTGGTCGGCAAGTTCCTCCTCGAGCGCCTGGCCGGCCTCTCCTGCGAGGTCGACTACGGGAGTGAGTTCCGCTACCGCGACCCGCTCCTCGACCCGCGCACCCTGCTGGTCGTGGTGTCGCAGTCGGGCGAGACGGCCGACACGCTGGCGGCGGTCGAGGCGGGGCACGAGAAGGGCACCCCCGTCCTCGCCGTCTGCAACGTGGTCGATTCCTCGATCGCGCGGCGGTCGAGCGCCGTGCTCTACACCCACGCCGGCCCGGAGATCAGCGTCGCCAGCACGAAGGCGTTCACGACCCAGCTGACGGCTCTCTACCTCCTCGCCCTCCACCTCGGGCGCCAGCGCGGCCTGGTCGACGCCGAGCGGGGCCGGAAGCTCCTCGGCGATCTGGTCGTGTTGCCCCACGCGGTGAAGGACATCCTCGCGCACGAGGCGGCCGTCGAGCGCATCGCCAGGCGCTACGGCAAGGCCTCCGACTTCCTCTACCTCGGGCGCGGGGTGAACTACCCGGTCGCACTCGAGGGGGCGCTCAAGCTGAAGGAGATCTCCTACATCCACGCCGAGGGCTACCCGGCGGGCGAGATGAAGCACGGGCCGATCGCGCTCATCAACGAGCAGATGCCGGTGGTCGTGCTCATCCCGCACGACGGCGTCTTCCAGAAGACCCTCTCCAACCTGAAAGAGGTCGAGTCGCGCGGCGCGCGCATCATCGTGGTGACCGACGCGCCCTCGCCCGAGCTGGAGGCGGTGGCGGCCGACGTGCTCACGGTCCCGCGGACGAATGAGCTCCTCACGCCGACCCTGCTCACCATCCCCCTCCAGCTCCTCGCCTACCACGTCGCGGTCTACCGCGGCACCGACGTGGACCAACCGCGCAACCTGGCGAAGAGCGTCACCGTCGAGTGACGGCGGAGCGCCGGGGCGCCTGCCAGGTCGCGGGTGCCGCCCTCCTCTGGTCCCTGGGCGGCATCGGCATCAAGGCGGTCGCCGAGCCGCCCTTGAAGATCGCCGCCTACCGCTCCGCGACCGCGGCCGTCGCCCTCTTCCTCTTCTTCCGGCCGAGGCTCGGCGGCCGCGGGCCGGGCTTCTTCGCCGCGAGCGCATGCTGCGCCGCGTGCCTCACGACCTTCGTGGTCGCGACCAAGTGGACGACGGCGGCCAACGCGATCTTCCTCCAGTACAGCGGCGTGGTGTGGGTCTTCTTGCTCGCGCCGCTCGTGGTGGGCGAGCCCCGGCAATCGCGCGACGCGCTCGCGATCGCGGTCGCGCTCGGCGGCATGACGCTCTTCTTCGGAGGCCCGCTCGAGGCGCGCGCGCCCGCCGGCGACGCGGTGGCGGTCGTCTCGGGCGTCTTCTACGCCGGGCTCGTGCTGCTGCTCCGCCGCGAGCGCGGGGCGAGCGCGGAGGCGGCGGTCACCTGGGGCAACGTGCTGGCGGCCGCGGCGCTGGCGCCGCTCGTGCTCCGCGACCCGGGGGTCGGCGCGCGCTCGGCCGCGATCCTCGTCCTGCTCGGCACGATCCAGATCGCGGCGGCGCAGGCGCTCTTCCTGCGCGGGCTGCATCACGTGAGCGCGACGCAGGCGGCGCTGGTCACCATGCTCGAGCCGGTCGCGAACCCGCTGTGGGTGCTCCTCGTCCTGGGCGAGGCGCCGAGCGGCTCTGCCCTGCTCGGCGGTGCGATCGTCCTCGGCGCGATCGCGTGGCGGACGCTCGGCGCGCCCGCGGCGGCGCCGGCCATCGGGGCACTGGACTGACGCTCTGTTGCCGTGCCAGGCTCGGGCCGCGGTCTTCCCCGGGCTGACCGTCGTCCCCGAGGACGTCTTCGCGCCCGCGTAGAGCCGGTCGAGGGACGCGCGCAAGGGCTGGCCTCGCCCCGACACCGCGACTATCATCCGAAGCGTCGATGTCCCCCCGCCGCCAGAGCCCGTACGTGGTCGGGATCGAGGAGGCCCTCGCCGAGATCCGTGCCGGCCGCATGATCATCCTCATGGACGACGAGGACCGCGAGAACGAGGGCGACCTCTGCGTCGCGGCCGAGCGCGTCAGCGCCGAGCACATCAACTTCATGGCAACTCACGGGCGCGGGCTCGTCTGCCTCTCGCTGACCGAGCGCCGCTGCGACCAGCTCGGCCTGCCGATGATGGTGAGCGAGAACCGCGCGCCCCTCGGGACCGCGTTCACGGTCTCGATCGACGCGCGCCACGGCATCGGGCGCGGCATCTCGGCGGTCGACCGCGCCACCACCATCCGCACCGCCATCCGGCCCGACGCCACGCCCGCCGACATCGTGAGCCCGGGGCACGTCTTCCCGCTTCGCGCCCGGCGCGGCGGGGTCCTCGTCCGCGCCGGACAGACCGAGGGCGCCGTCGACCTGGCACGCCTCGCGGGCTTCGCGCCGGCGGGCGTCATCTGCGAGATCCTGTGCGACGACGGCACCATGGCGCGGCTCCCCGACCTGGAGGAGTTCGCGGCCCGCCACGCCCTCAAGATCGCGACCATCGCCGACCTGATCGAGTACCGCAGCCGTCACGACTCGCTCGTGCACCGCACGGCCGAGGCGCGCATCACGACCCGCCACGGCGGGGAGTTCCGCGCCCTCGTCTACACCACCGACGTCGACGAAGGCGAGCACCTCGTGCTGGCGAAGGGCGACATCCGTGCCGACGAGCCGACGCTCGTGCGCACGCACCTCGAGTACCTGCCGGGCGACGTCTTCGGCTACCGCGAGCGCGACACGCGGAGCCTCCTCCAGAAGGCGATGGAGCGGATCGCCGCCGAGGGCAAGGGCGTGATCCTCTACCTCCGCCGCGACGGCCGCGGCCTCGACCTCTTCTCCGAGCCGCGCACCGACAGCGTACGCGCGCCGAGCACCGCGCTCGGCGCCTCGTGGCTCGCGAACTTCCGCGAGTTCGGCATCGGGGCGCAGATCCTGCGCGACGTGGGCGTGGGCAAGCTCCGCTGGCTGACGAACCGCCCGTTGCGCCTCGTCAGCCTGCCCGGCTACGGGCTCGAGATCATCGAGTCCGTGCCGCTCACGCTCGACGAGCCGGGTCTCAGCTCCGCGACGCCGCGCATCCCGAGGCTGTTCAAGGTCCGTTGAGGTCCCGAGCGATGCGACGCGTCGGCGTGGCGGCCGTGCTGATCGGCCTGGGGGCTCTGGTGTCCGCGGCCCCCCTGCCCGAGGACGTGGTGCGCGCGAAGCTCACCGCGAGCGGCGGGCAGGCGGTGGTCGAGGCGACGATCGCCCCCGGCTGGCACGTGAACGCGCACCGGCCGCGCGACGAGTTCCTGATCCCGACCACGGTCACGCTGACGCCGCCGCCGGGCGTACGCGCGGGCGAGGTGCAGTATCCGTCCCCGGTGGAGAAGCGGCTCGGGTTCTCCGGGGGCAACACCCTCCTCCTCTACGACGGCACGGTCCGCTTCGTGGCGACGCTCGAGGGCGCGCCCGCCGCGGGTGGCGGGCCGCTCAAGGCGGCGCTCCGCTTCCAGGCGTGCGACGACTCGCGCTGCCTCCCCCCGCGCACGCTCGAGCTCGTGGCGGCGCTCGACGCGCCGGCGCCGCAGGGCGCCCCGGCGCCGCCGGCCGGGGGCAAGGACCAGGTGGCGGGCTGGATCGCGCGCTGGGGCTGGCCGCTCACCTTCCTCTGGGTCGCGCTCGTGGGCGTCGCGCTGAACCTCACGCCGTGCGTCTACCCGCTCATCTCGGTGACGGTCGCCTTCTTCGGCGGCCGGACCGGGGCCGAGGGGGCGCAGGCCGTTCGGCGCGCGCTCCTCTACGTGCTCGGCATCTGCCTCACCTTCTCGATCCTCGGCGTGACGGCGGCGCTCACCGGCTCGCTCTTCGGCTCGGCGCTCCAGCGCCCCGCGGTCCTGGCCGCGATCGCGCTCGTGCTCGTCGGCCTCGCGGGCAGCAACTTCGGCTTCTATCAGCTGCGCGTTCCGTCGCCGGTCATGCAGCGCCTCGGCCGCCTCGGCGAAGGCGACCTGGGCGCCTTCTTCATGGGCCTCACCATGGGGGTCGTCGCGGCGCCCTGCATCGGGCCCGCGGTGCTGGCGCTCCTCCTCTTCGTCGGCGCGCAGCAGTCGGTGGCGCTCGGCTTCGCGCTCTTCTTCGTGCTCGGGCTGGGGCTCGGCGCGCCCTACCTCGCGCTCGCGGCGCTGGCCGGACGGCTCCGCGTGCTGCCGCGCGCCGGCGCGTGGCTCGAGTGGGTGGAGCGCATCTTCGGCTTCCTGCTCCTCGGCCTCGCGCTCTACTTCGTCGCGCCGCTCCTTCCCGACGCCTGGGTGCGCGTGACGACGGTCCTGCTGCTCGTCGCGGCGGGTGTCGTGCTGGGTTTCCTCGGGCCCGCCACGCCGCCCGTGATGCGCTGGCCGCGGCGGGCCGCGGGAATAGCCCTGGTGGCGTTCGCGCTGGCCGGGCTCCTGGGGGCCGAGACCGAGAGCCCCATCGCCTGGGTCCCGTTCTCCGACGAGGCGCTCGCGCGCGGCCGGCCCGTCCTCATCGACTTCGAGGCCGCGTGGTGCCTGCCCTGCCGCGAGATGGACCGCACCACGTTCCGGGACCCCGCGGTCGTGCGCGCGGCGGCCGACTTCGTGATGGTCAAGGTCGACGTGACCACCGAGGACGAGCGCTCGAACTCGCTCACCGGCCGGTTCGGCGTGGCCGGCGTGCCGACGCTCGTCCTCCTCGGTCCGGACGGCCGTGAGCGCGGGCGCTTCGCGCGCCTGGTGGGCGCCGCGGAGATGGCGCGCGCCATGGAAGAGGCCCGCCGTGGCTGACCGCCTGGCGCGCACCCTGAGCGCCGACGGCACGGTGCGCGGCCTCGCCGCGGTCACCACCGAGCTGGTCGAGGAGGCCCGGGTACGGCACGGGACGCTGCCCACCGCGACGGCGGCGCTCGGGCGCGCGCTGACGGCGGGGCTCCTGCTCGGCGGGCTCTCGAAGGCCGACGAACGCGTGTCGCTCCAGTGGAGCGGCGACGGGCCGCTCGGCAGCATCCTGGTCGACGCCACGCCGGGCGGCCACGTGCGCGGCTTCGTGTCGCGACCGCAGACCCATCTGCCCGCGCGCGCCGGCAAGCTCGACGTCGGGGGCGCGGTCGGGCGCGGCGTCCTCTGCGTGATGCGCATCCCGCTCGGCGAGGCCTCGCCCTATCGCAGCATCGTGCCGCTCGTGTCGGGGGAGATCGGGACCGACGTGGCGAGCTACCTCGCCGGCTCCGAGCAGATCCCTTCGGTGGTCGGCGTCGGGGTCTTCGTGCACGCCGACGGCCGGGTCGGCGCGGCCGGCGGCTACCTCCTCCAGGCGATGCCGGGCGCCGA
>VBKJ01000192.1 GCA_005879795.1 Deltaproteobacteria bacterium | reverse complement strand
TGCCGCGCACCTACGCCACCAAGTGGATCGAGCAGGTGATGCCGCAGTTCGACCTGGCCGACGAGGACATCAAGGCGCTGCGGGCGTTCCTCGCGAGCCGCACCGACGCCAGGGTGCCGGTGCGCTACGCCTACCACGGGCCCGGCGAGGAGCGGATCATCGCCGGCCGCCGTCTGGTCGCGCGCTACAACTGCACCGGCTGCCACGTGATCGAGAACACGGGCGGCGACATCCGCCGGCTCTACGTCGACAACCCGACGCTCGCGCCCCCCATCCTCCTCGGTGAGGGCGAGAAGGTGCAGGCCGGCTGGCTCTTCAACTTCGTGAAGGCGCCGCAGCCGATCCGCCCCTGGCTCAGCCTGCGCATGCCGACGTTCGGCCTCGCCGACGAGGAGGCCAACACCGTGGTCGGCTACTTCGAAGCGCTCGACCGGGTGCAGGTGCCGTTCGTCCACATCGAGAAGGCGGCCTTCAGCCCCGAGAGCGTCGCCGCCGGCAAGCTCCTCACCGGGAAGGACTACTTCGACTGCTTCTCGTGCCACCAGCGGGGTGCGCAGAAGCCGCAGGGTCCGCCCGAGGGCTGGGCGCCCGACCTGGCGCTCGCCCACCAGCGGCTCAACCCCGAGTGGATCATCAAGTGGCTGCACGACCCGCAGAAGGTCATGCCGGGGACCAAGATGCCGTCCTTCTTCCCGGGCGGCCCCCCCGACGTGCTGGGCGGCGACGACGAGGCGCAGATCCGCGCGCTGCGCGACTACGTCGTCTCGCTCGGGCTCCCCGACGTGACGCCGTCACCCCAACAGGCCGCCGGCGTTACGAGCGCCGGCCCTGGTGCGAGCCAGTAACCCGAGACCAAGGAGGTCAGGATGCGACGGACTCTCTTCCTCTCCGCCCTCGCCGTGGTGGCAACGGCGTCCCTCGCCGGGCGCGCCGCCGCCTACGAGGCGATCACCGTGACCGACGGCGGCACGCTCTCCGGCACGGTCACGATCGAGGGCGCGGCGCCGCCGCCCGCCAAGATCGAGGTCACCAAGGATCCCGAGGTGTGTGGCAAGGAGAGCAAGGAGAAGGTCAACCCGGCCCTCCTCGTCGGGCAGGGCGGCGGCATCGCCAACGTGGTGGTGACGGTCAAGGCCACGAAGGGGAAGAAGCTGGAGGTGCCCGCGGAGCACCCCGTCTTCGATCAGAAGACGTGCGAGTTCCACCCGCACGTGCTCGTCTTCCCGGCAGGCAGCACGGTCGACGTGAAGAACAGCGACGGCATCCTGCACAACATCCACACCACCGCCACGATCAACCCCTCGCAGAACCAGGCGCAGCCGAAGTTCAAGCCCGTCATCCAGCTCAAGGTCGAGAAGCCCGAGACGATCGCCGTCAAGTGCGACGTGCACGGCTGGATGAGCGCGTACTGGGTCGCGACCGACACGCCATACGTGGCCGTGACCGCCGCCGACGGCAGCTTCAAGATCGCCGATCTGGCGCCGGGCGACTACGACGTCGAGCTCTGGCAGGAGAAGCTCGGCAAGGCGATGCAGAAGGCGAGCATCAAGCCGAAGGAGGAGACCAAGGTGGCGTGGAAGATGGCGGTGAAGTAGCGCCTCCGGCGGGCCGCGCGAGGGCCGAGTTCAATCCCCGCGCCGGGCCCAGTCGTGGATCGCGTCGTGCAGCTCCGCCTTCACCGCTTCGGGCGCGAAGGAGCCGTCCACGGCGTTCGCGGCCAGGCGCGCGTAGCCCCGCCGGTCGAGGACGAGGAGGCGGCCGGCGATCGCGTACTCCGTGAGCAGGTCGGAGCCGAAGAAGCCCGGATCGTCGGTGTTGACCGACACGACGGCGCCCGCGTCCCACAGCCGGCGGAGCGGGTGCTCGTCGAGCGAGCGCACGACGCCCAGGCGGAGGTTCGAGGTCGGGCAGACGGCGAGGGGGATGCGCCGCTCCACGATCTCCGCCAGGAGGTCCAGGTCCTCGACCGACCGCACGCCGTGCTGGATGCGCTCGGCCCCGAGCGCGTCGAGCGCGCCGCGGATCGAGGCGGGGCCGGCCGCCTCGCCCGCGTGCGGCGCGGCGTGCAGGCCGCGCCGGCGCGCCTCGGCGAAGAGGGCGGCGAACGGCTCGGGCGGGAAGCCCTCCTCGGGCCCGCCGAGGCCGATCGCCACCACCTCGGGCACGCCGCGCGCGGCCTCGAGCATCATCCAGGCGATCTCGAGCGGCAGGTCGCGCGCGTTGCCGGTGACGAAGCGGACGACCACGTCGCGCTGCCGCGCCGCCGCCTCGACCGCCTCCGCGAGGCAGTCGTAGGGTCGGCCGGTGGTCGTGAGCTCCAGCTCGGCGTAGCGCACGCCGGCGCGTGCCGCATCCTCGCAGTACTCGCGCACGAGCCGCGCGTAGTCGCCGGGCGTGGTCATGGTGGCCCACGCGCAGGAGTACACCTCGACGAAGCTCGGGAGATCGGTGAACGAGCGCGGCACGCTCAGGCCCGTGCGCGCGCACAGCTCCTCGAGCGTCGCCGGCCGGACCGTGCCCTCGAGGTGGACGTGGACCTCGGCCTTGGGCAGTGTCGCCAGGTCGGGTGGGACGGCCATGTGCCGCGCGACCCGTCGCAGAGGGGGCGGCGCCTTGTCAAGGCGCGCGCTTCGCGTCTACTGGAGCGGTGCGCCGTCCGGTCCTCGCGCTGGTCCTGCTCTCGACGGCGCTGGCCCGCGCGGAAGAGCCGAGCCCCGGGCGCATCGTGGGCCGGGTGCGCCTCGCCGGAGCGCCGCCCGGGCCGCGCCCGCCGATCGCCGCGACCGTCGACCCCGCGGCGTGCGGGACGGAGATCCCCGACGAGTCGCTGCTCGTGGACCACGACGGCGGCGTGGCGAACGCGGTCGTCGTCGTGCGCGGCGTCGTGGCCGGCGCGCCGGCCGAGCCCCCCGAGGCGCTGGTCGACAACGCGCGCTGCCGCTTCATCCCGCGCGTGCAGGTGGTGACGCGGGGCCAGAGCGTGCGCGTGCGGACCTCGGACCCGATCCTGCACAACGCCCATCCCGTGCTGGTCGCGGAGCCGGAGGTCTCGGTCGCGAACCTCGCGCTCGCCGTTCCAGGGCAGACGATGGACCTGACGCGCCGTCTTGCGGCCGCGCTCCCCCCGACCGGCGAGGCACTCGTTCGCCTCGGCTGCGACGTGCACCCCTGGATGCGCGGCTGGCTCGTGGTCCTCGACCATCCGCGCGCCGCCGTGACCGGCACCGACGGGCGCTTCGCGATCGCCACCGTGCCCCCGGGGTCGTACACGCTCGCGCTCTGGCACGAGGTGCTCGGCCGTACCGAGCGCCCGGTGGCCGTCCCGCCGGGCGGCTCCGTCAGCGTCGATTTCGCACTGCCGCCCGGACGGTAGACGCTCCCCGCCGGAAGCGAACCGGCATACTACGGCCCGGGGACGCGCAACCTCGTCCCGCGCTCGGTGTTGCCACGCCGCGCCGCAGGAGGTCTTGCCATGCGAACGTTGATCGGGATCATCGCCGTGGTGCTCGCGCTCGCGGCTCTCGGCCGCCCGGCGGCCGCCGCGGACCGGGACGCCTTCGCCCGGGCCATCGCCACCAAGCTCTCCGCGCGGAAGGCGATCCGGCCCGAGACGCACACGACGGACTTCCGGGGCGACAGCCTGGGCTGCATCACGCTCGCGGCCCGGGAGCTCCGGCAGTTCGGCTTCCGGGGCCATGCGTTCTTCTGCGAGGACGCGGCGACCGGCGAGGTGCTGGGCGCCGTCCTGACTCGCGGGGGCGTCGTGCGCTGCTTCATCAGCGGCGACTACGTCGGCGACGGCTGCTACGACTTCACGATCTGCGGCGTGCCCGACGGGGCGTGCGTGGTGCAGTAGCGGCCGTCGCGGCGGGCGGCCCCTACAGCCCGCCGACCTCGAGCCAGCCTGCCGGGTCCGGGGCTGGAGCGTCGTCCAGGCAGCAAGCCGCGAACTCGACACGCACCGGCGCGCGGCCGCGGGCGCGGATCACGGGCAGGCGATGGAGCGCGCGCGCCGCGAGGCGGCGCCGGCTGCCGTCGGCCAGCTCCAGCTCGAGCGTGACGCGCGCGAGCGGCGCCTCGGCCGGGCCGAGCGCCGCGCGCGCCGCCGCCACCGCGATGTGCCGCCCGTCACGACAGAGGAAGCCGCTCG
The DNA here is from genome assembly GCA_005879795.1 of Deltaproteobacteria bacterium. Classification (NCBI taxonomy): domain Bacteria; kingdom Pseudomonadati; phylum Myxococcota; class Myxococcia; species Deltaproteobacteria bacterium. The sequence continues at coordinate 29,152 of VBKJ01000192.1, read as the reverse complement.
CCTGGCCGCCCGGGAGGCCGAGCGTGAGCGCGAGGCGTGCGCCGTCGCCCAGGTCGAGCGCGGCACGCAGCCGCGGCCACGGTCCCGCCGGCGTGCCGTCCTCGACGAAGCCGCGCGCCGTGACGGGCTCCAGCACGCCGTCCAGCGCGACGCTCCCCGTGATCGTGCCGAACTCGGCCGTGCCGTCGTGCGCGTGCCGGGGCGCGAAGCGGAGATCGATCTCGCCGTCGACGAGACGGGCACGCGCGAGGCCGGTCTCCAGATCGAGGAACGGCGTCGTGTCCGGGAAGCGGAGGAGGGGGCCGTCGCAGCGGAGGGCGAGGCCGCCGCTCGCCGACGGCTCCACGCGGAGCCCTCCCGCCGTGCGCCCGAGGCGCTCGCCGGTGAAGAGGACGAGGTCGCCGCCTGCGGGGAAGAGGAGGAGCCGCCCGGTGCCGGCCGCGTCCAGCCCGACCAGGCCCGAGAGCGCCGCGCCGGCGAACTCGAGCCGGCGCGGGAGGGGCGCCGCGGGCGGGGCAGCGGCGGCACCGCTGGGCGGTTCGGTCGCCGGCCGCGGGGCGCCGAGGAGCGCCGGCAGCGCGTCGGCGCACGCCGCGACCAGGCGCGCGCGCCATTGTCCCGGCCAGCGCAGCGGGATGCCCAGCTCTAGCTGCACGGCGTCGACGAACGGCGCCAGGGCCGCGAGCGCGCGCACCAGCGGGCGGCCGTCCTCGGCGTAGCGCCGCGTGAAGAGCTGGACCAGGTTCTCGCGGTGGCGCGCCGGGTAGCGCGCGCCGACCGTGGCGGTGATGCCGCGCGCGCGGCACGCCGCCACGAGGCGCGGGAGAGCGCTCGCCGCGAAGGCCGGGCTCACGGCCGCGGCGCGGCCGGCGGCGAACGGGTCCTCGCCGGGCGCGCAGCCGAGGCCCAGGTCGACGACCGGCTCCACCACGTTCCAGCCGTGCAGGGCGAGGAGCGTCGCACGCCCGTGGCGGCGGAGAGCCGTGTCGAGCAGCCCGGCGAGACGCTCGAGGAACCACGGCACGCGCTCGTGCGCCTCGCTCACCCGGTTCAGATCGACGTCGTTGCGATCGTGCTCCGTGTTGATGAGCGCGGCCGCGCCCGTGAGCGTCGCCAGCTCGGCGGTGAGCGACGCCGTGTGCAGGTCGTTCACGCGGAGGTGCCCGCCGGCCCACGGCCGGCGCTTCGCGTCCCGGCGACCCCCGTGCGGCGCGACCAGAACGAGCGGGCCGTCGCCGGAAAGGATCGTCAAGCGCGCGCTCGTCGTCACGCGAGGCTTCTAGCTTTTCGCTCGCGAGGGGTCTACACGCCCCGGGATGCGCGCCCTCCTGGCCCTCGCGTGGCTCCTCGCCTGCTCGCTGCGCGCCGCGGCGGACGCGCCGCCGCGCCCGCACGTCTACCTCGTGATCGTGGACGGGCTCGCCGCCCGCGTCGCGGACGCGGCGCACATGCCGCGGCTCTTCGAGGCGGTGGCGCACGAGCCCGCGCACAGCTCCCTCTTTCCGGACGCGCACGCGGTCATGCCGGCGCGCACGAACCCGAACCACGTGACGCTGCTGACCGGCGCCTACCCCGACGCGCACGGCATCACGGGGAACGCCTACAGGAGCCGCGCCCCCGGCGCGCCGCCGGAGAAGCTCGACAACGCGGCGCTGATCAAGGTGGAGACCCTCTTCACGGTCGCCGAGACGGACCAGCCGTCGCTCGCGACCATGGCCGCCCTGGGCAAGCCCAAGCTCGCGCGCCTGTTCGCGGGCGTGCCCGCGCGCCAGCGGGCGCCCGACATGCTCTGGTCACCGGAGCGGCTTCCACCCGCCCGCCGCGATCCCGCGAGCGGCTATGCCCCAGACGCCGAGACCATGGGGGCGGTCCTCGCGCTCGCGGCCGCTGCCGAGCCCGACCTCGCGGTGCTGAACCTCTCGGACGTCGACCGGACGGGGCACGCGCGCGGTCCCGACGGGCCGGAGTACGTACGCGCCGTGGCCGGCGCCGACGCTGCCGTCGGCCGCCTGCTCGACGATCTCCACGCCCGCGGGCGCTGGGACCGCTCGGTCGTCATCGTGACCGCCGACCACGGCATGAGTGCCGTCGGCCCGACGCCGGAGCGGCCGCACCCCGTGATCTCGCTCGAGCCCGTGCTCCGGCGGGAGATGGTCCGCGGGGTCACGGTCGTCGCCGACGGCGGCGTGGAGCACGTCTATGCCGAGCGCGTGGCGGCCGGCGCCGCCGCCGCGGGCGATGCGGCGGAGCCGCTCGCCCGCGTCGCCGCGCTCGCGCGCGCGGCGCCGGGTGTCGCGGAGGTGCTGGCCCGCCTGCCCGTGCCGGACGTGCCGACGCTCGGCGCGGTCCATCCCGACTGGCATCTCGACCATCCGCGCACGGGCGAGCTCCTCCTCGTGGCCGCACCCGGTCACCAGTTCGTCGACCCGTTCGACCCGGTCGAGGCGGGGCTCCTCGGCAACCACGGCGGGCCCGAGGACCTCGCCGTGCCGCTCGTCGTGACGGGCGGCTGGGCGGGGCTCCGCGCCGCGCCACGCGGCACGCCGTCGCCCGGCTCGGTGGACGTCGCGCCGACCATCGCCGCGCTCCTCGGGCTGCGCGTGCCCCGGCTGCTCGACGGTCGCGCGGTGCCGCCCGCGCGCGCCGGACACCCGATCGCCGCGCTGCTCGCTCAGAGCCCGCACTGAGCGAAGAACTCGGCGAACACCTTCTCCACCACCGGCCCGAGGCGGCGCACGTGCTGCGCGGCGTCGCGCACGAGCGCCTTCGGATCGACCCCGGCGCCGGTGACGTAGGCGCGGGACTCGGCCTCGGTCGCCAGGCGCTGGATCATCGTCTCGGTGAACTCGAGGTGGAACTGGAGCCCGTAGACGACGTCGCCCCAGCGGAAGGCCTGCTGCTCGTAGAGCGCCGAGCGCGCCAGGTTGCGCGCGTCGGGCGGCAGCTCGTAGGTGTCGCCGTGCAGGTGGAAGACGGTGAGCTCGGGCTCGAGGACGCCGAAGACGGGATCGTCGCGCCCCTCGGGGGTGAGCGTGATCGGCGCCCAGCCGACCTCGCGCCGCTCGCCAGCGTAGACCCGCGCTCCGAGCACGCTCGCGATGAGCTGTGCGCCGAGGCAGATGCCGAGCACCGGGCGGCCCGCGGTGAACGCGCGCTCCACGAGCCCGCTCTCGGTCCGGAGGAACGTGTGCCGCTCCGCCTCGTAGACCGACATGGGCCCGCCCAGCACGATGAGCCCGCCCACGTTGGTGAGGTCGCGCGGCGGCGCCTCGCCGCGCGGCAGGTCGAGGTAGCGATGGTGGATGCCCCGGTCGCGCAGCACGTTGACGAGGAGGCCGAGCCCCTCGGCCTGCACGTGCCGGAGCACGAGCCAGGAGGTGCCCTCGCCGGAGGCGTCCGCGTCCCCACCCCGACGCACCATGGGCCCCTCTTTGCCGAGCGGTGGCCCGCAGTCAAGGCGCGGGCCCGGTGGGCCCGGGCCCGGGCCCGGCGAGAGTTCACCGTCCCGTCACCGGCGTGTCATAATGAGCCAGTAGCCTGAGGGCGGTTTCCGTGGGCGTCAAGCGCACGATCCTCGTGGTCGAGGACGAGAAGGACATCCGCGAGCTCGTCCGCTTCCACCTCGAGCAGGAAGGCTATGCCGTCCGTGAGGCGGAGTCGGGCGAGAGCGCCCTGACCGTGGTGGTGGCCGAGCGGCCCGCGCTCGTAGTGCTCGACCTGATGCTGCCGGCGATGGACGGGCTCGAGGTCTGCCGGCGCCTGCGGGCCGCCGAGGGGACGCGCGCCCTCCCGGTCATCATGCTCACCGCCAAGGCGGCGGAGGTGGACCGGGTCCTCGGCCTCGAGTTCGGAGCCGACGACTACGTGACCAAGCCGTTCAGCCCGCGCGAGCTGGTGGCGCGGGTGCGGGCCGTGCTCCGGCGCACGCACGGCGAGGACACCCCGGCCCCGCACGAGATCTTCGAGCGGGGCCGCCTGCGGCTCGACTTCGACACCTACGAGGGGTTCATCGATGGGGAGCGCCTCGGCCTCTCCCTGCGGGAGTTCGAGCTCCTCAAGTTCTTCGTCCGCCACCCCAATCGGGTGTACGATCGGCTCCAGCTCCTGGACCTCGTATGGGGCCCCGACACGCACGTCGAGCCGCGCACCGTGGACGTCCACGTCCGCCGGCTGCGGAGACGCATCGAGCGCGATGACGCCAACCCCGAGCTCATCCTCACCGTCCGCGGCGTCGGCTACAAGTTCAACCCCGACGCGCTCGAGCCGTAGGCTCGTCCTCCAGTTCGTCCTGCCGACGCTCGCGGCGCTCGGCGCCGCGCTCGCGACGGCGATCCCCTACGTCGCGCTCACGGTCGAGCGGCACCAGATCGAGACGCTCGGCGAGCGCCTCCTGGCCGAGGCGCGCGTCGCGGGGGAGGCGCTGCCGTGGACGGCCGGCGCGCCGCTCGACGTGGCCTGCGCGCAGCTCGCCGCCGACCTCGGCGTCCGCCTCACCGTGATCGCGGCGGACGGCCGCGTGCTCGGCGAGTCGACGCGCTCCTCGGAGTCGCTCGAGAACCACGCCGATCGGCCCGAGGTCAAGGACGCCCTCACCATGGGCCGCGGCCAGGCCGTCCGCCACAGCGCCACGGTCGGCGCGCTGCTTCTCTACACCGCCTGGCTGCAGACGCGCGCCGACGCGGTGCGCGTCGTGCGCACGGCGCTGCCCTTGACGGCGGTGGCGGAGAATGTGGCGCATCTCCGCCGGCTCCTCGTCATCGGGCTCCTCGCGGCGATGCTCCTCGGCCTCGCGACCTCGCTCGTCCTCTCGCGCCGCGTGCTGCGCCGCATCCAGCGGCTGGTCGCGTTCGCGCGCGCCGTCGCGGGCGGCGCCCCCGCGCCCTACCTGGCGCCCGAGCGGCGCGACGACCTGGGCGTCCTCGAGGCGCAGCTCGCCGAGATGGCGCGCGAGGTGGCGGCCACCATCGCGGCGCTGCGCGTCGAGCGCGAGCGGCTGGAGGCGATCCTGCGCGGCATGGTGGAGGGCGTGCTGGTCACCGACCTGGTCGGCCGGGTGGCGCTCATGAACGAGCGTGCGCGCGAGCTGCTCGGCCTGCCCGCGGGCCTCGACGGCGCCGGGCGGTCGCTCGTCGAGGTCGCGCGCCAGCCGCAGGTGAGCGAGATGCTGCGCGGGCTCGCCGGGGGCGAGACGGTCCTCTCGCGCGACCTGATGCTCGAGGGCGCCGAGCGCACGACCCTCCAGGTGAACGGGGCTCGGCTGTGCGGCCCCGACGGCCAGCCCTTCGGCTACGTGCTCGTGCTGCACGACGTCACCGAGCTGCGCCGCCTGGAGGTCGTGCGCCGCGACTTCGTCGCCAACGTGTCGCACGAGCTGCGCACGCCGGTCACGGCCATCAAGGGCTACGCGGAGACCCTCCTCGGCCCCGCGGGCGACGACCGCGAGGCGCGGCGGCGTTTTCTCTCGGTCATCGACCGGCACTCGGAGCGCCTCGGGCGGCTGATCGACGACCTGCTCACCCTCTCCGACCTGGAGCTGGGGCGCAGCCCGCTCCGCCTCGGCACGGTCGCCGTTGCGCCCGCGGTGGAGGACGCGCTCCAGATCCTCTCCGACACGGCGGCGCGGGGTGGCGTCGAGCTCGGCGCGCAGGTCGACCCGGCCAGCCCCGCGCTCGAGGCTGACGCGGATCGCTTCCGGCAGGTGCTCATCAACCTGGTCGACAACGCGATCAAGTACACGCCGGGGGGCGGCCGCGTGTTCGTGCGGGCCGCCGCCAGCGGCGCCGAGCACGACGGCATGGTCGAGATCGCCGTCGAGGACACGGGCGTCGGCATCCCCGCGCGGGACCTGCCGCGGCTGACCGAGCGCTTCTTCCGCGTCGACAAGGGACGCTCGCGCGCCCTCGGCGGCACGGGGCTCGGGCTCGCGATCGTGAAGCACATCGTCCAGGCCCATGGCGGCGAGCTCGGCATCACCAGCGCCGTCGGCCGCGGCACCACGGTGCGGGTGCTCTGGCCCGCCGCGGCGCCGGCGCGGCCGGCAGCCGAGGTCGCGCGGTAGAAGGAGAATCGCCCATGTCGACGTACGGCCTCACCCCGGAGGTCCGCGCGCTGCGCGAGCGCATGCGCCGCTTCATCGACGAGGAGGTCATCCCGGCCGAGCCCGTGCTCGCGCGCGACGACGAGGCCGCGGCCGAGACCACGCGGCGCCTCAAGGCGCGGGCCAAAGCCGAGGGCCTGTGGGCGCTCGGCCATCCGAAGGAGATCGGCGGCGGGGGCGTGCCGTTCATGCCGTTCGTCTACCTGAACGAGGTGATCGGCCGCTCGCACTGGGGGCAGGTCGCCGTCGGCTCGCTCTCGATGCAGGACTCGATCATGCTCCACCTCTACGGTACCGCGGAGCAGAAGCGGCGCTGGCTCGAGCCGTTGGTAGCGGGCGACATCTATCCCTCGGTCGGCTTGACCGAGCCCGAGGTGGCGGGCTCCGACCCCACCCTCATGCAGTCGACGGCGCGGCTCGAGGGCGACCACTGGGTGGTGAACGCTCACAAGTGGTTCACGAGCGGCGCCAACCGCGCGGCCTTCACCACCATCTTCGCCATCACCGAGCCCGAGGCGCCGCCGCACGAGCGCTTCTCGGCGGTCATCGTCCCGACGGACACCCCGGGCTACGAGATCGTGCGCGTGGTCCCCACCATGGGCCACACCGGCGGCGCGCACTGCGAGATCCGGCTCTCCGACGTGCGCGTGCCGCGCGATCACCTGCTCGGGGGCCGCGGCCACGGCTTCGTGGTCGCGCAGAAGCGGCTCGGCCCGGGGCGCATCTTCCACTGCATGCGCTGGCTCGGCCAGGCCGAGCGCGCCTTCGAGCTCATGTGCGCGCGCGCGACCACGCGCTTCGCGCACGGCTCGCTCCTCTCGGAGAAGGGTGAGATCCAGCGCTACGTCGCCGAGTCGGCGGCCGAGATCCAGGCGGCGCGCCTGATGACGCTGGACGCTGCACGCGCCATGGACGGGGGCAGCGAGGCGCGCGTCGAGATCGCGCTCATCAAGTTCTGGGGCGCACGCATGCTCCACGACGTGATCGACCGCGCCATCCAGGTGCACGGCGCGCTCGGGGTCACGGCCGACACGCCGCTCGAGTTCATGTACCGCGAGGCACGCTACGCGCGCATCTACGACGGACCGGACGAGGTACACCGCATGGTGGTCGCGCGCCGCCTGCTGCGGGACCCGTTCGGTGCGGCGCCGTGGGCGTGAGGGCGATGTGAGGGAGTTACCAGCCCGAGCGCGCGATCAGTGCCTCGACCCGCACGCGAATCTGATCGCGGATCTCCCGCACGCGCTCGACGGGTTCATCCTTGGGGTCGGGGAGCGGCCAGTCCTCGTGGGGCACCCCGGGGACGACCGGGCACGCCTCGCCGCAGCCCATGGTGATGAGCACGTCGGCGCGCGCGACCAGATCGCCGGTCAGGTGCCGCGGCCGCGCATCGCCGAGCTCGATGCCCAGCTCCCGCATGACCTGCTCGACCGCCGGGTGCACCCGCTCCGCGGGCTCGGTCCCGGCCGAGACCGCGCGTGCCGCCGCGGGGTCGGCGAGCGCGTTGAAGAGCGCGGCCGCCATCTGCGAGCGGCCGGCGTTCTCGACGCACGCGAAGATCACGGTCGCGCGCGGCATCTCAGAGTTCGCGCGGCAGCTTGTCCATGTGCCGGATCGAGCGCCCCTTCACCATGAAGATCACCATCTCGGCGATGTTGGTGGCGTGGTCGCCCACCCGCTCGAGGTACTTGGAGACGAAGAGGAGCCGCATGGCGCGGCTGACCGTGGCCGGGTTCTCGACCATGTAGGACAGCAGCTCCCGGAAGAGCTGCTCGTGGAGCTGGTCGATCGTGTCGTCTGCGAGGCACACGCTCAGCGCCAGCTCGGTGTCCTCGCGCACGAAGGCGTCGAGGCTCCGCCGGAGCATGTCGCGCGCCACGTCGGCCATCCGCGGGATGTCGATGTAGGGCTTGATCGGCACCTCGGCGGCGAGCTCGATCGCGCGCTCGGCGATGTGGGTCGCCATGTCGCCGATGCGCTCCAGGTCGGTCGTGATCTTGAGCGTGGTGGTGATGAGGCGGAGGTCGCGCGCCGCGGGCTGGCGGAGCGCCAGCAGCTTGAGCGAGAGGTCGTCGATCTCGACGTCGAAGCGGTTCACGGTGTGGTCGCGCTCGATGGTGGCGTGGGCGAGCGCTTCGTCGCGCTGGGTGAGCGCGCGCACCGCCTGCCCGATCTGCTCCTCCACGAGCCCGCCCATCTCGAGGACGGCGGTACGGAGCTGGCCGAGCTGCTCCTCGAAGGCCCGGTCGGTATGGAGCGGCATCAGCCGAACCGTCCCGTGATGTAGTCCTCGGTCTCCGGCCGCACGGGGTTGGTGAACAGGCGCTCGGTCGGCCCGAACTCGACCAGCCGGCCCAGGTAGAAATAGGCGGTCAGGTCCGAGACGCGGGCGGCCTGCTGCATGTTGTGGGTCACGATGACGATCGTGTAGGCGTTTTTCAACTCGTGGATCAGCTCTTCGATCTTGGCGGTCGCGATCGGGTCCAGGGCCGAGGCCGGCTCGTCCATGAGCACCACCTCGGGCTCGACCGCGAGCGCGCGCGCGATGCAGAGTCGCTGCTGCTGCCCGCCCGAGAGCTCGAGGGCGGAGCGGTCGAGCCGGTCCTTCACCTCGTCCCAGAGCGCAGCCTGGCGGAGTGTGCGCTCGACGATCTCGCGCAGACACAGGGAGTCGCGCTCGCCGTGCACGCGAGGCCCGAAGGCGACGTTGTCGAAGACGGACTTGGGGAAGGGGTTGGACTTCTGGAAGACCATCCCGACGCGGCGGCGAAGCACGACGGGATCGACCTCAGACCCGTAGATCGGGTCGCCGTCGATGGTCACCTGGCCGGTGACGCGCGCGCCCGGGATGTGGTCGTTCATGCGGTTGAGACAGCGGAGGAACGTCGACTTGCCGCAGCCCGACGGACCGATCAGCGCCGTCACGCGGTGCGCCGGGATGTCGAGCGACACGGCCTCCAGGGCGCAGGTGCCGCCGTAGTGGACGACCAAATCGCGCACGGCGATCTTGATCGGCGCGTCGGTGGCCGCCGCCGGGGGATGGATGCGCGTGAGTCCGGGGTCGAGCACTAGGCGCTCCGCACCGCTCCGCTGCGCAGGAGGAAGCGGGCGAGGACATTGGTCCCCAACACGAGGGCCAGGAGCACGAGGCCCGCCGCCCAGGCCTGGCGGTGCCAGTCCTCGTAGGGCGCGATCGCGTAGGTGAAGATCATGACCGGGAGCGACGCCGTCGGCTGGAGCCAGCCCGGGCTCCAGAAGCGGTTGTTGAGCGCCGTGAAGAGGAGCGGTGCGGTCTCGCCCGCGACACGCGCGAGCGAGAGGAGGAGGCCGGTCGTGATGCCGCGCCCGGCGGCGGGGATGACGACGCGCACGATCGTCACCCAGCGCGGGGCGCCGAGCGCGAGCGCCGCCTCGCGCAGCGAGTCGGGGACGAGGCGCAGGAACTCCTCGGTCGAGCGCAGCGCGACGGGGACCATCATCACGCCGAGCGCCACCCCGCCCGCCAGGGTCGAGAAGTGGCCGATGGGGATGACGACGAGCGCGTAGACCGTGATGCCGATCACGATCGAGGGGACGCCGTTCAGCACGTCCGCCGCGTAGCCGACCCAGCTGGCGAGCGATCCGCGGCCGTACTCGGCGAGGTAGACGCCGCCGAGGAAGCCGACGGGAATGCCGACCATGGCCGCCGTGAGGAGGAGCTTCGCGCTCCCCACGATGGCGTTCGCCATGCCACCGCCCGCCTCGCCGACGGGCGCCGGGAGCGCGGTGAAGAAGCTCCACGAGAGCGAGCTCATGCCCTGCCAGGCGATGTAGCCGAGCAGGAAGACCAGCACACCGAGTGTCGCCACGGTCGCGCCTGCCGTCGCCCCGAACATGAGCCGCTCGATGCGGCGGCGGTGCCGGTAGGTCGCGTTCATGGGCGCGCGGCGCCGGGCGCCGGCCGGACAGTGGCGATCAGGAGCCGCGCGATCGCATTCACCGCGAGCGTGATCGCGAACAGCACGAGCCCGATCTCGACCAGCGCGGCCAGGTAGACGTCGTCCGTCGCCTCGGTGAACTCGTTGGCGAGCACGGCGGCCATCGTGTAGGCGGGCGCGAAGAGCGAGGCGGCGAGCTCGGGACGGTTGCCGATCACCATGGTCACCGCCATGGTCTCGCCGAGCGCGCGCGCCAGGGCAAGGAAGACCGAGCCCAGGATGCCCGAGCGCGCGTAGGGGACGACCACGTCGCGCACCGTCTCCCAGCGCGTGGCCCCGAGCGCCAGGGCTGCGTCGCGCTGCGTCTGCGGCACCGCGAGGAGGACCTCGCGCGACACGCTGACGATGAACGGGACGATCATGACTGCGAGGAGGATGCCGGCCGCGAGGAGCCCCACGCCGTAGGCGGGTCCCGCGAAGAGCGGGATGGACCCGAGCACGGGCGCGACGGCCTGCTCGACGCTACGGATCGCCGGCACGAGGACGAATACGCCGACCAGGCCGTAGATGACGCTCGGCACGGCGACCAGCAGCTCGATCAGGAAGGTGAGCGGGTCGGCGAGCCGCCGGGGCATGAGCTCGGCGAGGCAGACCGCGGCGCCGAGGCCGAGCGGGAGCGCGATCGTGATCGCGATCGCGGTGGTGGCGAGCGTCCCGTAGATGAAGGGGAGGGCCCCGAAGCGGAGCGCGACCGGGTCCCACGTCGACGTCCAGAGGAAGCCCAGCCCGAAGGCCGCCCGCGCCAGCGCCGAGCGGCGCAGCAGCACGACGGCGATGGTGCCGGCGATGGCGATGACCGAGAGCGCGAAGGCGAGCGAGAGGGCGCGAAACGCCGGATCGCCGAGCCGTCTCGGGCGGCGTGGCCGGGCCGCCGCGAGGCGGACGGCGGGAGAGGACAGGAGAGCGGCGCGGCCCGTGGCTAGAACCCTCCGGCCTGGATCGTGGCGAGCGCCTTCTGCTCGAGCGCGACCACGGACGCCGGCAGCGGCGCGTAGTTGAGCGGACCAGCGAGCTGCTGCCCGTCGGCCAGCATCCAGGCGAGGAACTTCTTGATCGCCGCGCCCTTGTCCGCGTTCTTGATGCGGGTCGGGACGAGCAGCCAGGTGAAGCTCGCGATGGGATAGGCATCCGCGCCCGCCGGATCGGTGATCGAGACGCGGAAGTCCTCCGGCATCTTCTCGGCGGCGGCCGTGGCCGCCGCCGTCACGCTCTCCAATGTCGCCTGCACGAACTTCCCGCTCCGGTTGCGGACGTCGCCGTAGGGGAGCTTGCTCTGCACGGCGTAGATCAGCTCGACGTACCCGATCGCGTTGGGCGTCTGTTTGACCAGGCCGGCCACGCCCTCGTTGCCCTTGCCGCCGAGGCCGACCGGCCAGTTGACCGAGGTGCCGCGGCCGACGCGCTGCTGCCACTCGGGGCTCACCTTCGCGAGGTAGTCGGTGAAGATGTAGGTCGTGCCGCTGCCGTCGGAGCGGTGCATGGGGACGAACGGGGCCGCGGGGAGCGCGACGCCCGGGTTCTCCGTCGCGAGCGCCGGGTCGTTCCAGTGCGTGATCCTGCCGAGGAAGATGCCCGCGATCGCCTCGGGCGTGAAGCGGATGCGCTCCACCCCGGGCAGGTTGAAGGTCGGCACGACGGCGCCGAGCGCGGTCGGCAGGTGGAGGATCGGCACCGGCGCCGACTTGAGCTGCTCGTCGCTCATGGGGCCGTCGGTGGCGCCGAAGTCGACGGTGCCCTCGAGCACCTGGCGGATGCCGCCGCCGCTGCCGATCGACTGGTAGTTGATCTGGAGGTCGGGGTTGCGTTTGTGGAACTCGTCGAACCACTTCGAGTAGAGCGGGTAGGGGAAGGTCGCACCCGCGCCGGTCACGAGCGTCGCGGCGTGCGCGAGCTGTGCCAGGCCGAGGGCGAGAAGTCCGGCGAACCACCAGCGTCGTCGCATTCGTCCTCCTTCGCTTCGGGAGCCCGCCGGCAATCCAGCGTATGCTCGTGACAGTCTCCCGGGCGAATGTGACGGCCACGTTACGAGACCGAGAAAAGGCGTAGAAATCTCGTCCGTGGGCGCGCGCCCCCCTCGACTGGCGGGCAGTTTTCAGCCAGTGGGGTGCGGAGACCGAACCTCAGGGAGGGGCGATGATGAAGCGCGGACTGGTCGGTGCAGTCGTCGCGGTGCTGCTGACGGTTGCCGTTTCCGGGGGCGCCGAGACCCCCACGGAGAAGCGGCTCCGGCAGCTGGAGGAGACGCTCCGGAAGACCGAGGACGAACTGAGGGAGCTGCACCGCCAGCTCGACCAGCAGAAGGCAATCGGCCAGGCGACGCAGAAGCAGGTCGAGCAGACGGCCGAGGAGACCAAGACGGCGACCACCGAGGCGAAGAAGGCGGTCGAGCTGCCGGACTGGCTCAAGCGCACCACCGTCTTCGGCGACGTGCGATACCGGCACGAGGGTTTCTACCACCAGCCGCACAAGAAGGGCACCCTCGTGACCGCGCGCAACCGCGAGCGCATCCGCGCGCGCCTCGGCGTGAAGGTGGCTTTCAGCGACGAGATCTCGGCCACCATCCGCGGCGCGACGGGCGATCCGAACAGCCCCGTATCCTACAACGAGACCTTGAGCGGCGGCTTCACCCGCAAGCACTTCAACCTCGACTGGGCGTTCCTCACCTTCACGCCCGGCGCGAGCTTCGGCATCCGCCCGGGCGTCGCGTCCATCACCGCCGGCAAGTTCCCGAACCCCATCTTCCGCGTCGGGCAGCTCGTGTTCGACGACGACCTCGCGCCCGAGGGCGCGAGCGAGACCTTCACGTTGCTCTCGCGGCCCATGGGGGCCCTCGATCAGGTGAAGGTGCACGCCCTCGAGTGGACCTTCAACGAGGTCTCGAACAACCAGGACGGCTGGATGTTCGGGGGCCAGGTGAACCCGAGCATGCACTTCGGGAACCTCCAGCTCGAAGCCGGCCTCGGGCAGTACTGGTGGCTCAATGCCGACCAGATCGCGCAGGCGCTCAACACCAACACCGCCCTCATCAACACGAACCTCGTCACCACCCAGACCGTCGGCGGCAAGGCGACGATCACGGGCTACAAGGGCGCCTTCAACCAGTCGAACGCCATGCTCGCCGCCACCTGGCCCAACCTGATCGGCACGCAGCCGCTCAGGGCGTTCACCGACTACGTCTACAACTGGCTGGCCGCGACGGACGACGCGCACGGCGTCATGGCCGGCCTCACCCTCGGGCAGACGAAGACGCGCGGCGACTGGTCGGTCACCGGCTACTGGGAGCACATCGGCCAGGAGTCGACCATCTCCTCCTTCACCTACGACGACTTCGGCACGGGCGGCACGAACCTCGAGGGGCCAGTGGCGGAGATCAACTACCAGCTCCTGAACCCGCTCACGGTGACGGTGCGGAGTCACTTCACGAACTTCATCAACCGGCCCACGGGGATGACGAACCCGACGCTCACGCGCCTCCAGCTCGACGCGCAGGTGAAGTTTTAGCACGCCTTCAGCGGCGCGCGGGGACGGAGCGTTCGAGCCCGCCGCCCCCGTCGCCGCGGTAGACGTCGAGCGTGTGCGCCTCGATCCAGTCGATCTCGGCGTCGAGCGCGACCGCGGCGGCAGCCGACAGCGCGGGATCGACGGCGGCCGGCAGCACGCCCTCGAAGATGCGGGGCGCGGGCAGGTAGGGCCCGACGCGGACCCGGAGCCATCCCACGGGCGCGCCCTTCGCATCGCGTAGCGCGGCCTGGTACGTTCCCCGGACGTCGATCACCGTCTGGCTCGCTCGGGTGAGCGCGTCGGGACCGGTGTCCGCCACCTTGCGGGCGAAGGGGTCGGTGCGAAGCGACGACCCGTCCGCGGCGCGGATGACGAGGCGGATCGCACCGGCGTCCCACGCCGGGTCGATCTCGCCCACCACCGGTGCGTCCTCCGCCGGCGCGCGCCGGACCACCACACGCTGGCCCGCAACCCAGAGCGCGGCGATCCGCTCGCCATCGGCCTCGAGCACGAAGGTGGGGTCGCCCGGCAGCCGCACCCAACGTGCCGGCCGCAGCTCGCCGGCGCGTCCCGGCCCGAGGCGGTCGACGACCAGGCCGCCGTGCTCGCGGTGCGCGGCGAAGTTGGCGTCGGGGTCGACGGCCAGCGGACGGCGGAGGCCGGCGCAGCCCGCGCCGAGCGCCGCCGCGGCCAGGAGCACGCTCACCAGTCGTCGTTCCACGCGCCGGGCAGAAGAGCAGGAGTGCGGCCGGCGCACAAGGCTCCGAGGAAGATCAGGCGGCGACGCGTCGGGTGGCCCGGGCTTCGTCGCCGATGCCGAGCGTTGCCACGATCCAGCGTCGGGCCTCCTCCGCCAGCTCCCGCCGCGTACGGCCCACCGGGTCGAGCGGGGGCCCAAAGGCGACCTCGGCCGAGAGTGCCGGCTCGCGGACGACCCGCGCGACCGACGCGAGCAGGGTCGTGTCGCCCACGAAGACGGGCGCCGGGCTGCGGCGCCCGTGCGCATCGCGATACCGGAGCGCGGCCGGCTGTACGGTCGCGCCGCTGTCGATCGCCGCCTGGAAGAGGGCAGGGTAGAAGCGGCCGACGGTCGCCCCATCCGTCGTGGTGCCCTCGGGGAAGACGGCGACGCGCTCGCCCTCGCGGAACGCGTGCGCGACCGCCGTACGGGTGCGCGCCGCGTCGCGATAGCTCCCGCGTACGATGAAGAAGGTGTCGAAGCGGGCGGCGATGGTGCCGAAGAAGGGCCACCCCCGCATCTCCGACTTGGCGACGAAGCGTGCGCCGGCGACCGCGTTGAGGACGTACATGTCGAGCCAGGACACGTGATTGGCGACCACCAGCGCCGGTCCCCCCGCGGGTGGAGTCCCGCGCACGTGGAGCGGGACCTCGAGGACGTCGAGCATCGCGCGCGCGAAGCGCGCGGCCAGCTCCCGTCGTTCGCCCGGCCCGAGGCGCGGCGCGCGCAGCACGGCGCTCGCGTAGACCGCGAGCAGGTGTCGCGCCAGCCGCGCGCTCGTCCTACGCGGCGCGGACATGGCGCGGGTGAAGCGACGTCCCGGGCGCCTCCCCGAGGCGGAGGAGCCAGCGGGCGTAGCGGGGATTTAGCCGGGACAGCGGCAGGAGCAGCAGAAGGTCCGCCGTGTTGAAGCCCTCGTCCCAGGCGGGCTCGCCGCAGACGAAGGCGCCGAGTCGGAGGTACCCGCGGATGAGAGCCGGCGGTTCGTGAGCCGTCTCGCGCGACCAGCCCCGGATGGGAAAGGGGCGGTAGGGAAAGACGCGCCAGGGCGCCGGTCCGAGGTGTTCCTCGCACAGGCGGCCGCAGGTGGCCGCGGCGGTATCGTGACCCGCTCCCAGTCCGACGCTCGCGCAGCCCATGACGTAGCGGCTCTCGCAGGCGTTGAGGTAGCGCAGGAGCGCCGCCCAGAGGAGCGCGATCACGGCCCCGTGTCGGAAGTCGGGATGCACGCAGGCCCTGCCGACCTCGACCGTGTCCGCACGGAGGGAGCGGAGCTGGCGCAGGTCGAACTCGCGCTCCGCGTAGAAGCCGCCGGCGCGCCGCGCGCGATCGGCGGGAAGGATGCGATAGGTTCCGACCAACGTGCCGCTCCGCCGCTCGCGCACGACGAGGTGGTGACAGAATGGATCGAGGTCGTCGCGGTCGAGGCCGTTTGCCCCGCCCGGGACGCAGGCGCCGAACTCGTCGGCGAACACGCGGTAACGCAGCCGCTGGCCCTCCTCGACCTCGCGGTCGCTCGACGCGAGGCCCGCGCTGAACTGGGAGGTGCGGACCAGGCAGCCGTCGCCGCCTCCTCCGCGCCGTGGCTCGGGATGCTGCATACACCACCATGATCGTCAGGCTGGATGGCGGCCCCGTCGCGAGGCGGTGAACGGCGCGTGAATCCTTGGCCCGCCGGCTGCAATACGCCGACTGTTCATGTTCCCTTCGCAGGGGAGCAACGCGGGCGGGCTACGGTTCGCGCCCCCCGTCCTCTCTCCTTACGCACGCACCGGGGACGCTTCGCTCAGTACGGTAGATCCTGCGGGGCGCCCCTGGTGCGCCCCCCCTGCGCCGTGCGGGTTCACGAACACCTCATGCGGGCGACCCGGGTGCGCAACGTCCGTGCACTAGGCTCGGGCGCATGAGCAGAACACCTTTGATCCATGTGCGGGTCGGCCGCCTCTACCGGAGCGGTGCGCTGACGCCCTACCTGACCGAGCTCATCGTCGACGACGTCCGCCGCCGCGGCGCGGGCGGACGCATCGAGATCCGCCTTGCGCCGAGCGCCGACCAGGCCGACCTCGAGGCGGTCGACGCGCGCCTCGCGCCACTGCGCCAGTACGGCGTGCACATCGTCTGCCGGCGCGCGCGCCGGTCGCCCGCTCCCGCCGCGGCGTAGCGCCTGCTCAGCGCCCGAGCCGCCTGAGCTGGCGCGGCGTGAGCATGCAGTGCAGCGTCGCGGCGCGGCCCCGCCCCGGATCGCGCACCTCGAGGGCGACCAGGCCGCCTTTCTTGAGGACCAGCCTCAGCCCGTCGGGCGAGCCGGTCAGGAGGAGCGCCACGACGCCGCTCAGGCCGGGCTCGTGGCCCACGATGGCCACGTGCTCGTGGCGCGCAAAGGCGCGCAGGGCGCGCACGGTCTCGACCGGCGCGACGCCCGGCTCGAGCGCGGCCAGCTCGCGCGGCACGGGCTGGTTGCGCAGGGCCTCCGCGACGATGGCCGCGGTCTCCGCGGCGCGCACGAGCGGGCTGGTCAGGATCGCGTCGAAGGCGAGGCCCAGGCCGCGCACGCCGGCCGCCACCGCGCGCAGCTTCCGCCGGCCGGCCGGAGTGAGCCGCCGCGAGCCGTCGGTGCCCTCGGGGCCGACCTCCTCGGCGACCCCGTGGCGCAGCACGTAGAGCATCATGCGCGCGCCGCCTCCCGCGGCGGGGACGCCTCGGCCGCCAGCTCCTTGAGCACGCTCTCGAGGAGCCGGGTGCGCTCGAACCGCCGCCAGGCCTTGAGCCCGCGCCGGCGCTGCTTGCGCACACGGCGCGCCAGCGCCTGGATCAGCGCCCCGGCGGGCAGCAACGATGCCGCCGGAACTCCGCGGGTCGCGGCGTAGCCGCGCAGCCAGGCGATCGCCGTGGCCGCGTCCTGGCCCTTGCCGAGGGTGTCCTGCAGGCGCTCGAGGCGTACGAGGACCTCGCGCACCGAACGGTCGCCCAGGCTGCGCAGCGTCTCGAGCGCGTAGCGCAGCCGCTTCACCCGGACGCGGAGGCGATGCAGGTCGGGAGGTGCCGCGTCAGGGCCGAGGCGGCGGCCGGCGCGCACGACCCCCCGCACGTGGGGGCGGATCAGGTCGGCCGCGACGTCGCCCAGCCGCGGCCCACGGCCGACCGGGGCGGGCGAGTCGGCGAACGCGGCGAGCCGCTCGAGCAGGCGACGGGCGCGCTTGCCGTCGAGCCTCGTGCCCAGCTCCGCGAGCGTGCGCTCATGCTGCTCGTGCAGCGCGACGCCGAGCGGGCCGACCGCCCGGCGCAGCTCCGGGTCGAGCCGCGCCGCTTGCTTGCGCAACGTCTCGCCGAGGACGTGGAGGTCGCGCACGGCGCCGATCGCGGTCGCGAGCCAGGCGAGGTCGCGGTGCGCCGCGGCGGCGAAGCGTGCGGGCAGGACGGGGGCGAAGAGCCGGAGCGCCGCGCGCAGCCGGCGCGTGGCGACCCGCAGCTGGTGCACCGGCTCGACCTCGCCGGCCCGCGCGGCCGGCTCGACGCGCGCGAAGGCGCGCAGGTGAAAGCGGACCACGACCCGGGCGGCGACGGCTGCGCCGTCGTCGGGCGAGAGGACGAGTCCCGCCCGCTGGGGCACGCGGAGCGCGGTCATCTCAGCCGCGGCGGCGCACGCGATGGTTCGCGGTCTGGTCGCTGCCCGGGGACGGCGGCGCGCGGCGTGCCCCGGCGAGGTAGGCGACCACGTGCTCGCGCAGCTCGCCCTGGATGGCGTCGATCGATCGGCGCGCATCGACGGTCACGAAGTCGAACTCCCTGGCGAGCACGTTGTACTCCTCGATGAGGCGCCGCTGGTAGCGCTGGAAGGACTCGAAGATGTCGTTGCCGAGCGCCAGGTGCATGCCGGACTCCCAGTAGTCCATGCCCTTGCCCTGCACGACACGCGGCAGGAGGCCGTCGACGTCGATCTCGAGGTAGAGGACCAGGTCGGGCATGAGCGCGCACCCGAAGAGCTGGCGGGTCCAGTGCGGGTCGGCCCCCATCACCGTGTTGCGCGCGAAGGCGTTGTACATGTAGCGGTCCGCGATCACGATGAAGCCGGCGCGCAGCGCGGGGATGATCTGGTGCTCGAGGCGATCGGCGAAGTCGGCGGCGTAGAGCAGGCTGAAGGTGACGACGGTCAGCTCGTGGCCGGCCTTGGCCTCGTTGATGGTGTCGGAGAGCAGCGGCGAGCGGGTCCAGCCCGTGTTGCTCACCGCCCAGCCCTCGAGCTCGAGCCAGGGGCGCAGGAGCTCGATCTGCGTCGAGCGCCCGACCCCGTCCGTGCCCTCGATGACGATCAGGTGTCCGGGCAGCGGCCCCGTCTTGAGGTAGGGGAGGCCGTCGCCGTACCACCGCCTGCCGCGCCTAGCCCCGCGCGCCATTGGCCCTCTCGACCGCCGGCGGGCGCGCGTAGCCGCGCAGCACCTCCTGGACCATGCGCCGGACCACCTTCTGCTGGGTCGGGATGTCGCCCGTCGCGTCGATCACGCGCAGCTCGAACTCCTCCGCCAGGCGATCGTAGATGTCGAGGACGCGGCTCTGGAAGAGGCGGAAGCTCTGCACCGGCTCGGGCGCCAGGCCGAGGTCCATGCCGGCCTCGTGGTACTTGAGCTTCGCCCGCCCGCCGAGCAGGCGGTCGAGCGAGACCTCGATCGGCACCCGGAAGTAGAGCGCGAGGTCCGGCCGGGGCGCGAAGCTGTAGACCGCGCGCACCCATGCCGGATGGACGCCGCGCGCCACGTCGCGGCTGAAGGCGGTGTAGACGTAGCGGTCGGCGAGCACGATCATGCCCGCCTTGAGCGGCGGGACGATCTGGTAGGTGAGGCGGTCGGCGAAGTCGACCGCGTGCAGGAGGCTGAAGGTAGTCGGCGTGAGCAGGTCCTTCTTCTTGCCTCGCCTCATGGCCCGCCGGACGAGACGCGAAGAATTCCACTCGGTGAAGCGGACGGGGAAGCCGCGCGCGCTGAGCCAGCGGTCGAGGAGGAGGAGCTGGGTCGACTTCCCCGAGCCGTCGATCCCCTCCACCGTGATGAGCCGGCCCGGGTAGGGATGCGGCTCGGTGAGGGCGCTCGCGCGGCCACCCACGCTCATGACGCTCCGCTCGCGCGCAGCTGGGGGAGCGCCGCTGCGCCACGGCGCGTGCGGCGCAGCACCACCGGCCGGTCGAGCAGCCGCCCGAGCAGCTCCGCCCGGCGGTCGGCCGCCCACAGGTCGAGCTCGGCCTCGTCGCCGTCCGCCTCGACCTCGATCACCAGGCGGGCGCGCGAGAGCGTGACAGCGAGCCGCCGGACCACCCCGAATTGCGTGCGGTCGAGCGCGTCGGCCGTCCGCAGCAGCGCGGCGAGGGCGCGTACCACCCGCCGCGCCGCGCCGGGCAGCACCCGCAGCTCCGGGTCGGCGAGCTTCGGGATCTGCTTGCGATGGCCGCGCGCCACCTGCGCCATGATCTCGATCTCGAGCGGGTCGAAGGCGACGAGCTCCGCGTTGCGGATGAGATAGCACGAGTGGTGATGGTGGCGGTTGTGCTCGATCGCGTGCCCGATGTCGTGGAGGAGGGCGGCATGGTGGAGGAGCTCGCGTGCCGTCGCGGGCAGACCGAGCGCCGCGGCCGTGCCGTCGAAGAGCGCCAGCGCGAGGCGCGCCACGTGGCGGCCGTGCGCATTCGCCCCCACGAAGCGCGCCGCCAGGGCCTCCACGGCGCGCTGGCGGTCGTACTCCGCCCCCGCCATCGGATCCCGGCGCACGCCGGCCAGGTCGAGCAGCACGCCCTCGCGCAGGGCCCAAGCGCACGCCATCAGCTGCGGCGCGCCCGTGCGGGCAAGCACGAGGTCCACGAGAACCGCCGCCGCTGGCATGAGGTCGACGCGCTTTGCGTCCATACCGGGGAGCTCCGCCCGGCGGCCGGCCGGGAGCGCGAGCACGCGCCGGCGGACGCGGGTGACCTCGCGCGCCGTCGCGTGGGCGCCGTGGAGCCGCGCCGGATCCTGCCCGCGCGCGCCCGCCGCCATCGCGACCAGCGTGTTCACGGTCCCCGAGGTGCCGATCACGCGCGCCACGCCGGCGTGGCGGGCCGACGTGAGGAGCGGGCCCAGCTCGCGCTTGAGGTGCTTCTCCAGGCGCTCGACCTGGCGCGCGGTGGGCGAGTCGCCGGCGAGGAAGCGCTCCGTCAGGCGGGCGGCGCCGAGCGGCAGGCTGCGCAACCAGAGCGGGCGGCCCTCGTGCACGAGCACGAGCTCGACGCTCCCCCCGCCCAGGTCGAGGAGGAGATGGGGGCCGCCGTGGAGCCCGAGCGCGTGCTGCGCGGCGCGGAAGATGAGGCGCGCCTCCTCGGCCCCGGTGATGACCTTGACGGGCAGCCCGGTCTCGCGGCGCAGGCGGCGCACGAACGTGAGACCGTTGCGCGCCTCGCGCACCGCGCTGGTGGCCACCGCGCGCACGCGCACCACGCGCCGCGCGCGCGCGAGGCGCGCGAAGGTCTTCACCGCGCCCACGGCCAGATCCATCGCCGCGCGCGGGAGCCGGCCGGTGGTGAAGGTGCGGCGCCCCAGGCGCACCATCTCCTTCACCCGGTCGACGACCTCGACGCGCCCGTCGGCGCTCACGTCAGCGACCACGAGGTGGACGGAGTTCGAGCCGACGTCGATCGCCGCGAGCCGCACGGACGACACTCTAGCGAGCCTCGTCCCGTCTGTCATCGGATGCGCCCGCAGATGGCCGCTCGTCATCGAGCCGTAACCCCGGTGTCACGCCCTCATAACAGGATGCGCGACCCGTGCACAGTTGCCCGACTGAACGGCAGGCGGATATAGCCCGCCGCCATGGCCCATCATCGCGTCCCGCCCCGCACCCGCGTCCGGCTCGATCGGATCGACCCCGCCGACACCGGCAAGCACGCCGACGAGGGCGCGGCGCGCGCCAAGCTCGGGCGCGACATCGCGCGGCTCGCGAAGCTCCAGGACGTACTCTACGCCGAACGCCGCCACGCGGTGCTGGTCGTGCTCCAGGGCATGGACACGTCGGGCAAGGACGGCACCGTCAAGCACGTCATGAACGGCGTCAACCCGAGCGGCTGCGAGGTCGTCCCCTTCAAGGTGCCGACCGAGGAGGAGGCCGCGCACGACTTCCTCTGGCGCGCGCACCGCGCCGCCCCGCGGCGCGGGCACATCACGATCTTCAACCGCTCGCACTACGAGGACGTGCTGGTGCCGCGCGTGCATCGCACCGTGCCGCGCGCGGTCGTGCGCCAGCGCTACGATCAGATCAACGGCTTCGAGCGCATCCTCGCCGAGAACGGCACCCTCATCCTGAAGTTCTTCCTCCACATCAGCAAGGGCGAGCAGCGCCGCCGGCTCCTCGAGCGCCTGGCCGACCCGGGCAAGTACTGGAAGTTCTCGGCGGGCGATTTGAAGGAGCGGGCGCTCTGGGACCGGTACGTGACGGCCTACGAGAAGCTCCTCACGCGCTGCAGCACGCGGCCCGCGCCCTGGTACGTGATCCCGGCCGACCACCGGTGGTATCGCAACCTGGCGGTCGCGTCGGCGCTGGTCGCCGCGCTCGAGGGGCTCGACAGCCACTACCCGCCCCCCGCGCTCTCGCCCGCCCAGACGCGCCGGCTGCGGGCGGCGCTCGGTGGGCGCTGACCCCGCTGGAGCAGCCGAGGTCGCCGTGCTATGGGCCGGACTCGAGCATGGCGACGGCGCCGCACAAGGGGTTCTTCGCGCGCCTCCTTCCGGCGAGCGGGGGCGAGCAGTTCTTCGACCTCTTCGAGCAGCACGCCGAGCGCGCGCGCGAGGCGGCGGAGCTCCTGGCCGCCGTGCTCCACGACGGCGCCGATCCCGAGCAGCAGGCGGTCCGGGTGAAGGCCGTCGAGCACCAGGGGGACGAGATCACCCACACGGTGATCGAGCGCCTGCACCAGACCTTCATCACGCCCATCGACCGCGGCGACATCCACGAGCTCATCTCGCGCATGGACGACGTCCTCGACCTGATCGAGGCCTCGGCCGAGCGCATCGCGCTCTACGGCATCCGCACCATGGAGCCCGAGGCGCGCGAGCTGGCAGAGGTGCTGAAGAAGGCGGTCGTGGAGATGGGAGCGGCCGTGGGCACGCTGCGCGACCTGAAAGACCGGCCGCGCCTCCTCGCCCACTGCACGGAGATCAACCGCCTCGAGAACCTGGGCGACCAGCTCCTGCGGCGCGCGGTCGCCCGCCTCTTCCGCGAGGGCGCCGATCCCATCCACGTCGTCAAGTGGAAGGAGATCTACGACTACCTGGAGAACGCGATCGATCGCTGCGAGGACGTCGCCAACGTGATCGAAGGCGTGGCACTCGAGTACGCCTGAGCGGCGCGCCGGCCTTCGCTCACCGGCATGCTCGTCCTCGTCCTCCTCATCCTCGTCGCGCTGGCCTTCGACTTCATGAACGGCTTCCACGACGCGGCCAACTCGATCGCCACCATCGTCTCGACCCGGGTGCTCACGCCGCGTGCGGCGGTGGCGTGGGCGGCGTTCTTCAACTTCGTGGCGGCCTTCGGCTTCGGGGTGGCGGTGGCGACCACGGTGGGGAGGGGGATCGTCTCCCCCGAGGTGGTGGACCACGCGGTCATCTTCGCGGCGCTCGTGGGCGCCTTCCTCTGGGATCTGATCACCTGGCGCTACGGGCTCCCGAGCAGCTCCTCGCACGCGCTCATCGCGGGCCTCGCCGGCGCCGGGATCGCGAAGGCCGGCTTCGGGGTGCTGCTGCCGGCGGGGCTGGTGAAGGTCGTCGTCTTCATCGTCGTCTCCCCGCTCGTCGGCTTCCTCCTGGGCGCGCTCTTCATGCTGGTCATCATCCGCCTCGTCTATCGGGCCACGCCGGCCACGATCGATCGCGCCTTCCGGCGGCTCCAGCTCGTCTCGGCCGCCGGCTACAGCCTCGGGCACGGCACCAACGACGCGCAGAAGACGATGGGCATCATCGCCGTGCTCCTCTTCACCTCGGGCTACCTGGGCGAGAAGTTCTACGTGCCGTTCTGGGTCATCCTGATCTGCCACGCGGCGATCGCGCTCGGCACGGCGTTCGGCGGCTGGCGGATCGTGCGCACCATGGGCATGCGGCTGACGGCGCTCCAGCCGGTCGGCGGCTTCTGCGCCGAGACGGCGGGCGCCATCGCGCTGCTCGGCTCGGCCACCTTCGGCATCCCGGTGAGCACGACGCACACCATCACGGGCGCGATCGTCGGCGTCGGCAGCACGCGGCGCTTCTCGGCCGTGCGCTGGGGCGTGGCGCAGAGCGTGGTGCTGGCGTGGATCCTGACCATCCCGTGCACGGCGGCGATGTCCGCCCTCATCTACCTGCCCTTCCGGCTCGGCTGATCACGTGGGCGTACTTGACCGGACGCTCGCGACTTGACTAGGGGGCGGCCATGAAGATCGACGGCGGCCTCATGACGACCGACCTGCGCGACGCGGCCCGGCTCGCGGCGCACGTCGAGCGGCTCGGCTACGACGGCCTGTGGACGGCGGAAGCGGGGCACGACCCGTACCTGCCCGCGGCGTTCGCCGCGACGGCGACCGAGCGCATCACGATCGGCACCAACATCGCGGTCGCCTTCCCGCGCAGCCCGCTCGTCCACGCCCAGGTCGCCTGGGACCTGCAGGCCGCCTCGCGCGGCCGCTTCGTCCTCGGGCTCGGCACGCAGGTGAAGGGGCACAACGAGCGCCGCTACTCGACGCCGTGGCTGGCGCCGGGGCCGCGGCTGCGCGAGATGATCCAGCTGATCCGCCACATCTGGGACGTGTGGCAGCACGGGACGCGGCCCGGGTTCGAGGGCAAGTACTACCGGTTCAGCCTGATGACGCCCTTCTTCAGCCCCGCGCCGCTCGACTGCCCGCTGCCCCAGCTCTACATCGCGGGCCTGAACCCCTACGTGTGCAGGCTCGCCGGCGAGCTGGCCGACGGCTTCCACATCCATCCCTTCCACTCGATGAAGTTCATCCGCGAGAGCGTGCTGCCGAACGTCGAGGCCGGACTCGAGAAGGCGAGCCGCAGGAGCGAGCAGGTGGCGCTCGCCACCACCGCGTTCGTCATCGCCGGCAAGAGCCGCGACGAGATCGAGCGGGCGCGGGCGCCGGTGCGCCAGCAGATCTCCTTCTACGCCTCGACCCGCACGTACATCGGCGTCCTCGAGGCGCACGGCTGGGGCGAGACCTGCTACCGCCTGAACGAGAAGGCCGCGCAGGGCGATTGGGCCGGCATGGCCTCGCTCATCACCGACGAGATGCTGGAGGTCTACGCCGTCGAGGGCACCTACGACGAGATCCCCGGGCTGCTCAAGAAGAAGTACGGCGGCGTGATCGACCGCCTCGGGTTCTACGCGCCGGTCCGGCCGGGCACGGACGACGAGCTCTGGCGCCGGCTCATCGCGGCGTGCCGCTGACCGCTCGGCGCAGGTGGCGGGGCGCGCGCGGCCACGGAATCAGCGCCGGCACGCGCGCCGCGTAGCGCGTGTACTCCTCCCCGAGCACGCCGCGCAGCGCGTGCTCCTCGAGCCACGCCTTCAGCACCACGCCGGCGGCGAAGCCGCCCCCGAGGCACGCGCTCGCGGGCGACGGATGCGCGAGGAACGAGCCGGCGGCGAGCAGGAGGCCGGCCAGGTAGATCGGGTGGCGCACGAGGCGGTACGGCCCGCGCTCGACGAGCACGTGCTGCGCGCGCACCTGGACCACGCCCGACCACATCGGCCCGAGCGTCCGCCGTGCCCAGCCGTGCAGGACGACGCCGGCGCTCGCGAGCATGAGGCCGAGGAGCGCGGCGCCGGGCCGGAACGCGAAGCGCCCGAGCGCCCGCTCGAGCACCGCGGCGCCCGCGAGCGTGGTCACCAGCACCGCCAGGCCGGCCGCCACCGACGGCTGCCAGGAGCGCAGCACGACCGGCCCGAGCCGCGCGCGCGCCGCGTGCTCGCGGCGGGTCTGCCAGACGCCGTCGAGCACGAGCAGAGCCCAGGCGGCCGCGAGCAGCGCGTCCGCGACGGATGCGGTGGGGAGCGGCGTGCGGCGATCGTAGCGGCGCGCTCACGGGCTCGCAAACTCGCGTTTGCAGCTCCCGCGCCGATCTGCGACACGAGGAGGGATGGCGGTCCTCAAGGTGGCGCGGCTGGGCCACCCCATCCTCCGGCAGGTGGCCGAGCCGGTCTCTCCCGAGGCGATCGGCGCGCCCGAGATCCAGCGCCTGATCGACGACATGTTCGAGACCATGGGCGACCACGACGGCGCGGGCCTCGCCGCGCCCCAGGTGCACGTCTCGCGCCGCATCGTCATCTACGGCGTCGAGTCGAACCCGCGCTACCCCGATGCGGAGCCGGTCCCGCCCACCGTCCTCATCAACCCCAGGCTGACCCCGCTCACGCAGGACCAGGAGGAGGACTGGGAGGGCTGTCTCAGCGTGCCCGACCTGCGCGGCAAGGTGCCGCGCTTCACGCGCGTGCGGGTCGAGGGCTACGGGCGCGACGGCAAGGCGGTCCGCTTCACGGCCGAGGGCTTCCACGCCCGCGTGGTGCAGCACGAGTGCGACCACCTGGACGGGAAGGTGTACCTCGACCGGATGCGGTCCCTGGAGACGCTCACCTTCCTGCCCGAGTTCCAGCGCTACTGGCTCACACGGCGGTAGCCCCGCGCCCTCGACGGGATGGGAACCCGCGGGCACAGCGCACGTGAACACGTGAACTCGAGGCCCTAGCCCCGGGCCGGCGCGGCGTCCGTGCTGCACGCGGCTACCGAGCCGCGTCCGCCCCCCCCAGAGGGCATGGCACTTGCACCGTGCCCACGGACACCGTGCGCAACCACGACCCACAGCCCTCCGCTCGCCCGACGAGCACCCGGCGACCGCGTCGCGCCGGCTCCCCGCGACCGGCGCCTGGCCAGGCCCTCATCGAGACGGCCATCGGCATCGTGCTCCTTCTGCTGCTCACGTTCTCGGTGATCGACGCGGGGATGCTCTTCTTCGCCTACATGACCCTCCAGAACGGGGTCACCGAAGCGACGCGGTCCGCGGTGACGGGACAGCAGGCGAACACCGCCTCCAACCCGACCAGAAACAAGGACTCGATCATGCGCAGCATGCGCAATGCGACGCCCGGGCTCAAGATCGTCGACAGC
Source organism: Deltaproteobacteria bacterium (assembly GCA_005879795.1). Taxonomy (NCBI): domain Bacteria; kingdom Pseudomonadati; phylum Myxococcota; class Myxococcia; species Deltaproteobacteria bacterium. The sequence goes on along the minus strand of VBKJ01000192.1, from coordinate 2,690 downwards.
GAGTTCGACTTCCGCGATGTCACGCACGACACGCCGGGCACGGGCGGCCCCAACGACGTCATCCGGGTCACGGTCACGCATCCGTACCGGCTGATCTCGCCGATGCTGTGGCCGCTCGTCGGCAAGGGGGGCGTCATCAACCTGGCCGTCTCTGCCACGATGAGGAACGAGCCCTATCCCGCCTCGTGAGGACTGGGGGATTCCATGTCGAGGAGACCATCGCTCACGGGCCCGGAGCGGACGCGAGAGGCGAAGGGACGCTCGCGTGGCCAGACGCTCGCCGAGTTCGGCATCACGATCTCTCTCCTGATCGTCCTGATCCTCGGGATCTTCCAGGTGGGATACCTGATCTACCAGCAGTACGTCGCCATCAATCTCGCACGAGAGGGAGCGAATCTCGCCCTGAGGGAGAAGAGCCTCGACGTCGTCGAGTCCGCGATCCGCTCGGCCCGCCCCGACTTCGACGCCGACACGAAGCTCATCCTCTCGGTCGTCGAGCTGGGTCCGCCGGGAGGGCCGACCGCGGGGGACCCCATCATCACCCAGCGGCACGTCGCGGGGACGCTGACCGGCGCGAGCGTGCTCGGGGAGCCCCCGCCGTCCTCGTACGGTGCAGGTCCGACCTACACTGCAAAGGATCTTCGTGACAGCAGCATACGGGCGAGGGCCCCGCTCCCGAACAGCCTGACCATCCGCCAGGGCCAGTCGGTGTACGTGGCCGAGATCTACCTCAAGCGACGCGACATCACGCCGCTCGCGGGCGTCCAGCTCCCCAACAGCCTCTACTCGGTCGCGTACTTCTGAGGGCCACGCGCGGGTGCGCACGAGGTGACAATCGGATGACCATCGAGAGGGTGGATGACGCGAGGGAGAAGGGCATAGCCCTGGTGTACGTGGGCATCTTCCTGGTGCCGATCCTGCTGTGCACGGGGCTGGCCATCGATCTCGGCCGCGGATACCTCGTGCGGGTCGCCCTCGCGAAGGCCGTGGATGCCGCCGCCCTGGCGGCGGCCCGGAACATCACCGCGGACTCCGCGACGGCGACGGCCGTCGCCAACAACATCTTCAACGCGAACTTCCCGCCGGGCTTCCTCGGTGTGAGCTCCCTGCGGAACCCGCCCGGGCTGAAGTTCGATATCGGCTCGGACGGCTCCCACATCATCACGGTGTCCTCGACCGCCACGCTGCCGACGACCTTCATGCGCATGGCCAAGTTCGACACCCTCACGGTGTCGGCCGACGCGACGGCCACGCGGCGGCTGGTCGACATGTCCTTCGTCATCGACCGGTCGGGGTCGTTGTTGGGGGCCTTCCCCGCCGTGCAGGCAGCGGCGATGGAGTTCGTGGGCAAATTCGATCCGGAGGCCGATCGGATCGCGCTGATCACGTTCTCCTCTGGCACCACGCTTGCGGAGCCCATGGGTTCCGCGCGCGGCTTCGTTCCTGCTCAGATCGACGCCGACATCGCGGCCACGAAGGCGAACGGAGAGACTGCGACGGCGGAGGCCCTCTATGAGGCCTGGGATCAGCTCCGCGCCGTCCCGTATGGCAGCCAGTCGGGGCTGCGCATCGTGGTGCTCTTCACGGACGGCACGCCAAACTCCTTCCCCGGAAAGTTCCAGGTGATGAGCCCGGTCCCGTCGGGCTGCAGCACCTCGCTCTGGCCCCGCAACCCCGTCTTCGGCACGATCGGCACGTCTGACTACCCCAAAGTCCCCGGGAACAGCAGCACGACGCAGTACCCCGACGACAAGGGCCTCTTTGACACGTACGCGACGGGCGTCACGTGCGTCTCGCCGACGGACAACCGCTGTGGCGCATACCACTCCGGAGTCAACGGCGGCCTGCACAAACAAAATCCGTGCATCCCCTATCTGCCGAATCCGCTGCAGAGCTACCACGCCAGCCACGTGTCGAGCGGTATTCCGACCTCGTTCCCGCTATGGCTTCCCGGCCAGCGCTCGCTCGACGACCCGCTCTCGGGCGGCTATCCGAACAACTGGTGGAGCGCGAACAACGCAGCGCGGAACCTGGCGGAGACCATCGCGAACGCGATCCGCAGCGACACGGACGGGTTGAACCGGATCCGCATCTATACGCTCGGGCTCGGAGATCTGCTGCTCGCGGGAACGGGCTCGCGATTGGAAACCGGGGCGTCCATCCTCAAGCGCATCGCCAACGATCCCACCTCGCCCGATCACAATCCGGACCAGCTCGACGGCCAGTTCTTCTACGCCGACAAGCCGGACCAGCTGAGCTTGGCCTTCTCGAAAGTGCACGACGAGATCTTTCGCCTGAGCCAGTAGGCGAGCGATATTCGTGAACGACGCCTGGTCCAGGCCAGGGATGCGCTGAGCCAGCCGAAGATCGCGCGGAACGCCGCCCTGCCGGGTCGTGGGCAGCTTTGCTACGCCCCGCCAGGCTCCGCGCCAGGCCAAGGCGTGGAAACGACGCACCGGCACGCCCGGCCGCGACGGCTGGGCTCGGGGCCGGAGGCTCAGCTCGCCGGAGCCGACGACACCGTCCGGAGATGGATCCGATTCGCCCCGAGGTAGAGGGGGGCGGTCCCGGCGCTCACGCGAATCGACGGGACCGGGTCGAGCCGCCGATGGAGCGGCGATCCGCGACGGGAGCAGAAGGCACGGAACGAACCTCGCGAGGACTCGTACTCGCAGACAAGGTCCCTGCCA
>VBKJ01000191.1 GCA_005879795.1 Deltaproteobacteria bacterium | reverse complement strand
AGGTGCGCCAGCGTGCCGCCGATCATCCCCGCGCCGATGAGCGCGATCTTCTTGCGGGCCATGTATTCCCTCACTCGGTCTGCCGAGCGCCGCCGGGGCGTCCGGGCTTCCGCGCGTCGAGGTACAGCGTGTACGCGCGCGAGTCGCGCGCCGGGTCGTACGGGCGCTGTGCAATATCGACGAAGCCGGCGGACGTCAACCGCGCCGCCAGCGTCTCCACATCGTAGGCGTAGAGGTGATCCTGGCCGAAGCCGAGGGCCTGCTGGCGGAAGTGGAAGTTGATCTGGTCGAGCCGTGTTTCGATCCACGGCTGGTTCCACGGCTGCGTGCGGCACCACGCGAAGTAGTCGTCGACCTCGTTCACGTAGGACTCGAGCGGGTACACGGTGTCGGGAACGCCGACCGAGAGCGTCCCGCCGGGTGCGAGGACCCGCCACCAGTCGCGGAGGACCTGCTCGACCTCGCCCGGGTAGGCCAGGTGCTCGAGGACGTGCTCGGAGTAGATCTCGGCGCACGACCCCTCGCGGAAGGGCAGCGGCCGCCGGATGTCGAGCCGCAAGTCGGCTCTCGGGTCGAGGTCGATGTTGAGCCAGCCGGGCCGGAGGTTCTCGCCGCAGCCGATGTTCAGCCGGTGGGGCGCGCGCCCGGCGGCCACGGCGAGCCGGGCGCGCGCCCGCCGGTCGCACACCGCGACCTTCAGCTCGCCGATCGCCCGCCCGACGGCGCGACGCGCCGGCCCCGAGGTGAGCCGCATGAGCGCGTGCAGCCCGAGGATCTCGGCGAGCAGGAGGGGGTGGCGGAGGTAGTCCCGCCGGGCGAGCGAGAGGCGCAGCAGCTCCGCGTCGTCCGTCACGAGACCGCTCGGTTACCAGTCGGAGCTTGCGGCGTAGCCGAGCTGGATCAGCAGCGGGCCGTAGAGCTCCTTGAAGCGGTCCTTCACCCGCGGCGTGAACGCGCGCTCCCAGTCGCCGGCGATCCCCTTGCGGTAGTGCGACGTGACGTCCTCGTGGCCCTGGCGACGTCCGCCGCTCAGCCGTTTGAAGTCATGGGCGTGGACGATTCCGAGCAACCGCTCCGCGGTGATCTTCGCGAAGCGGATGGGACCGCGCCGCCCGGCCTCTCCCCAGGGCCGCGCGGGCTTGTTCAGCAGGGACAGGGCGGCGAACGTCAGGCGCCGGACGCCGCGGGCTGGCTCGTCGTCCAGCAGACCCAGGAACCCGAACGACTCCAGCGCGATCTTGAACGGATTCGCGATCAGCTCCTCCATCCTGAACTCGCGGATGCGGGGCGAGGAGTAGTCCCAGGTCTGCATCTGGCGGAACACGGGGGCCAGGTTCTCGAGCTCCCACAGCAGGCCTGCCTCGACGCTCATCCCGTTCAGCCGTTCGCGGATCTCGTTCAGCTCCTGCCACTCATCCGTCGCCGGATGGCTCCTCCGGTGCGAATGGTATGCGGACACGACCACGTCCCGCGGATCGCGGATGACGTGGAAACCCCGGAAATCGCGCTCGCGCGGCACGTGGTTCATGCCGGCGTTCCGGAAGAGGAGGAAGTCCGCCCGGCCCGCCGGGCTCCCGAAGTGGAAATCGGCGAAGGAGCTGGTCGTGTGCCAGCTGAGCCCGAGGTCCTGGCAGACCACCGGGATGACGCCGCAGAACCAGGCGCTGGCGCACTTGTGGTGCCCGAAGTAGCAGTAGGTCATGCTCGGTCGAACGGTGCGGGGCGACGCCGAATCCGGAGCTTCATGTGACGTGCAACGAGCGCACGAGAGGGGAGAGGTACCGACCGAGCCGGTTGTCGATCCAGACGACCCAGCGGCCGAGGCCGTGCCGCTGGAGCACCCGCGTGAGTCCGCCGCGGGGCTCGGGAGGGAGCCAGCGCTGCGCGCGGGAACGCGTCGCATAGACGGCGCACGTCGTGCACGGGATGCCCGCCTTCGGCGGCGCCTTCCCCAGCAGCATCTCCTTCGCGTAGCGAAGCCCGGGACTCGCGAGGGCGCGCTCGAGTCCGACCTCGAACGCATTGTCCCCGAACGTGCCCCACGTGTTGACGCAGCATCCGAGCAGCGCGCCGTCGAAGTTGATCTGGGGCTCGTTCCAGAGCTGGTAGCAGATGCCGTCGGACTGGGCTTCGTCTCGCTCCGGTGACACCGCGGGGTCCGCTGCCGGTTGACGTTCCGGGGAGCCTCCGGCGGCCGTCACCGCAGGCGACGACCGCTGGGGCACGGAGGAATAGTCGGGGTCCCAGTTGGTCTTCAGGACGAAGGTCATGTCGAGCTCCCGCGCAAGCGACCGCGCGGCCGCGATCTCGTGCTGGTTGTGCCCGAAGACGATCATCTGCCAGAGGAGCTTGGGATACCGCGACCGCCACCGCGTCTTGTACGCATTGAGCTTCCGGATGTTGTCGAGCACGCGCGCGAGGTCGCCCTTGCGCCGGTAGATCTCGTACGTCTCCCTCGTGGCGCCGTCGATCGAGCACGTGACGACGCGGAACTTGCATCGGACCATCGCCTCGAGGACGGAATCCCGTACGTGATTCAGGTTGGCACCGTTCCACGCCGACAGCGCGACGTTCCGGCGGTACGCGTATTCGATGATGCGTTCGATGTCGGGGTTCAGGAAGATCTCGCCCCAGTTCGACAGCTCGATTTCCGAGATCCGGGGGTTGTCGTCCACGATCCGACGGAACTGCTCGAAGCGGAGGAAGCCGGCGCCGATCTGCGCCTTGACCACCCCCTGTGTCGTCGGACAGCTCGGACAGGCGAGCTGGCAGATGGTGGCCGCCTCGAGCCTGATCCGGTGCCCGCCCTGAGCTGTCAGCCAGCTGACGCGGTCGCGCCTCATTGAATCCGCAGGACCCTCGTCCTCGCACCCCCGGTGGCCCTCATAGTGTGCGGCTGGCATCGCGACAAGAGGCGGGGCGTCCCGCCGGGCGAGCGAGAGCTGCAATGGCTCGGGATCGCGCGCCACGAGGCCGCAGGGCTACAAGGGCGTCTCAGGCCTCGAGCCACCAGCGCGCCAGCCGGAGCTCGACCGCATCGAAGGGCTCGGCGCGGACGGTGTCGGCACCGCCGTGCGTGCTCGCCACCACCCAGCGTGAATCCTCCAGCCGATAGACCTCGAGCGTGCGCAGGATTGGGTCGACGATCCAGAGATGCCCCACGCGCTCGCGCGCGTAGATGCGCATCTTGCGGGAGCGGTCGACCGCGCCGGTCGAAGGCGACACGACCTCGCACACCCAGTCGGGCGCCACCTCGAAGGCCGCCACGTTCGGAAGCACGGGCACGCGATCTCTCCGCCACCCCGCGTAGTCCGGCACGATCACGTCCGGGCCCAGGTGCAGCTCGGGCTCGAACAGCAGCCACCAGCCGCCAACGCCCGCGGGATCACCCGAAGGGCGGTCGAAGGGGCCGCCAAGATCGACCGCAAGAACCGAGGTTGCACGCGCATGTGGGGAGGCGGGCCGCGGCGTCACGATCAGCTCCCCGTCGATGATCTCCGCAACCATCGTGTCCGGGACCTTGCACAGGTCCTCGTAGGTCGCCCGACGCTTGCCGATCGCCACGACCGCAC
>VBKJ01000190.1 GCA_005879795.1 Deltaproteobacteria bacterium | reverse complement strand
GGCGGGCGCACGGGGCGGTCGTGCCGGCGCGGTACGCTCAGGCGGGCGTCTGCGGGGCGATCGCTCCACGCCGGCGCGCGGCCGCGATGCCGGGGTAGAGGAAGAGGAGGGCGCCGAGCGCCGCGCCGATGAGCTGCCCGCGCAGCAGCCTGGAGGAGGTGTAGCGGATCATCTCGGGGAGGTTGCAGATCGTCTCGACCTGCCTCCCGGGCGCGACCGCGCCGGGCTCGTTGTACCAGCTGAGGACCGGCGGGACGATGAACGAGGCGGCCACGGCGCCGAGGACCGCGCCCACCAGCACGAAGACCAGGACGGTTCGCACGGCGCCCATATGCCACGGGAGCGCTGCGCAAGGGAAACGTGCAGCTCACCGAGCGAGCCGCCGCGCGATCCGCGCCGCGAACGCCATGATCGAGACCTGCGGATTGACGCCGACGCAGGTCGGGAAGAGGCTCGCGTCGGCGACGTGGAGGCCCCGTGCGGCGCGCACCGCGCCCCAGCTGTCGGTGACGCTCCGGGCGGGATCGCCGCCCATGCGCGCGGTGCCCATCGGATGGAAGCCCGTGGGCTGGAGCGCCGCGGGGCCGAAGCGGCCCTCGCGCAGCACGGCCGCCTCGCGCGGGTGGCGGATCTCGGGCAGCCCGGCGACTCCCGTGTAGACGCTCTCCGCCCCCGCGGCAAAGAAGATCTCGGCCACCAGCGCGATCCCCTCGCAGAGCGCGCGCGCGTCCGCCGGGGCCAGCCGGTAAGTCACGAGCGGCTCGCGCCCGCCCGGGAAGCGCCGCACGCGCCCGCTCCCGGTGTCGGACACGAAGAGCCCGGCCGAGGCCGCGTGGCGGAAGCGCGCGAGGCCTTCCTTGAGCGCCATGCCGACGCCCGGCAGCGCCGCGGCGTTCACCCCCGGCACCGGGTTCGTCACCTCGATCATGACGCCGTGCGAGTCCAGGAGCCGATCGACGAAGTAGGACTGGAGCGTCCCGCGCCAGGCGCGGAGCTCCTCCGCGAAGTAGCTGGTCACGCCGACGGCGGGGTGGATGCGGAGGTTGCGGCCGAGGGCCGGGTGGCGCACGCCGCTTCGGGCGAGGAGCCCCGGCGTGTGGATCGCGCCCGCGGCGACCACGACCAGCGGCGCGCGCACGCGGAGCCGGCCCCGGACGGCGTCGCCGTCGCGCTCGAGGAGCACCGCCTCGACGCCGGCGGTGCGGCCGCTCTCGAGCGAGACCCGCTCCACCCGGCAACGGGCATAGAGCCGCGCCCCCGCCGTGCACGCGGCCGGCAGGTAGGTCAGGTGCATCGCCTGCTTCGCGTCGCTCGGGCAGCCGAAGGCGCACTCGCCGCAGCCGCGGCAGCCGACGATGTTGCGGCGGATGGGCTCGCCTTCGAGCCCGAGGGCGCGCGCCCCCCGGTCGAAGACCTCGGCGTTCCGCCCGATGATCTCCCACGGCACGGGACGCACGCCGATCATGCGCTCCACCTCGTCGAAGTAGGGCGCCATGGTCGCCGGGTCGGCGTCGGCGACCCCGTGCGCGCTGGCCCACTCCCCGAGCACGTGCTGCGGCGTCCGGAAGCAGGTGCCGGAGTTGACGACCGTCGTCCCGCCCACGCACTTCCCGAGCGGCAGCGGGATCGTCGGGCGGCCGAGGGCCACGGTCGCGCCGCCGTTTCGGTAGAAGCGCTGCACGCGCTCCATGGGCGGGCCCGTGAAGTCGGCCTGCGTGAAGTAGCCGCCCTCCTCGAGGACGACGACGCGGAGCCCGGCGCGCGCGAGCTCGTACGCCGCCACGGCGCCGCCCGCGCCCGAGCCCACCACACACGCGTCGGCGACCTCCGCGACGTCGCCGCGCACCTCCGGGTACTGGAGCGGCGTCAGGCGCGGGCCCGTGCCGGGCGCGCGCGCATCGAGACAGCTGTGCCCGTAGCCGAGCGCCTGCTCGATGCGCGGGTCGGCGCAGAAGGCGGAGAGGCAGAGCGTCTTCAAGAGGAGGAGCGGGATCCGCCGCCACGGGAGCCGGCTCGCGAGGCAGCGCTCGCCCCACTCTTCCCGCGCCGCCGGCGCGAGGCGGCTGAAGCGGCGGAGATGGCGCGAGGCGAGCGGCGCGGCCTCCCAGGCGCGCAGCAGGAGACGCACCTGGCGCTCGGTCTCGGGCGCCATGCCCTGGAGGTAGCGCGCCAGGCGCTCCGCGGTGCCGACGTCGCCCGCGCCGAGCGGAAAGGGACCGCCGGGCGGAATCAGCGCCTCGGCGACGGCGCGGAGCACGCGCAGCTCGGTGTCGGACAGCATCGGCCCACATCTTACGGCGGCAATTGACACCGCGAAACGCCGGCGGATAGTGATCCGCGCGATGATCGAGCACCCGAGCTTCAAGCAGATGATGAACGAGGTCGTCGCCTACGGGAGCTGCTGCGAGTGCGGCACCTGCGTGCTGGTCTGCCCGCACAACGTCATCGACTACGTGGACGGGAAGCCGAAGCAGGTGGCCAAGGCGACGGCCGCCTTCGACCACTGCGGTATCAGCGAGGGCATCGGCTGCGACGTGTGTGCGCAGGTGTGCCCGCGCCTCGGGCTGCGCGAGTTCGATCTGCGCGACGAGGTGCTCCCGATGGAGCCCGGCGTGTACGAGGGGCCCTTCGGCCGCTACCGGCGCGTGGTCGCCGCGCGCTGCAAGGATCCGGATATCCTCGCGCGCTGCCAGGACGGCGGCGTGGTGACCGCCATCCTCTGCCACGGGCTGCGCGAGGGCCTCTTCGACGGCGCCGTCGTCTCGGCCGCCGACGAGAACATGCCCGCCGCGCCCAGGCCCAAGGTGGTCACCACCGTGGCCGAGGCGATCGCGAGCGCCAGCTCCTGGTACACCTACTGCCCGAACAACCTGGCCCTGGCCGACGCGGAGCAGAAGGGGCTCGGGAAGGTCTGCTTCGTCGGCGTGCCCTGCCAGATCACGCCGACGCGCAAGATCCAGGTCGCCGACACCGCGTGGCTCGACAACGGGCGCAAGAAGCCCAAGCACATCGAGCGACAGACGAAGTTCCTGAAGGGCTTCGGCGACATCGTGAGCTTCACCATCGGCCTCCTCTGCACCGAGGTGTTCACCTACGAGGGCCTCATGGTGCAGAAGATCCAGGGCGAGATGGGCATCCCGCTCACGGAGGTGAAGAAGTTCAACGTCAAGGGCAAGGTGATGATCTACAAGACGAACGGCGAGCTGGTGGAGATGAACCTCCACCGCGCGCAGGAGTACGCCCGCCCCGAGTGCCACCACTGCGGCGACTTTACCGGCGAGCTGGCCGACATCTCGTGCGGCGGCGTGGCGGCCATGGACTGGACCATCACCATCCTGCGCTCCAAGCGGGGCGAAGAGCTGTTCGACGACATGGTCCGGCGCGGCCTCCTCGCGGTCCGCTCGATGGAGGAGTTCGAGAACTCGATGAAGGTGATGCTGCGCCTCACGA
>VBKJ01000189.1 GCA_005879795.1 Deltaproteobacteria bacterium | reverse complement strand
TTGCGCGGCGCAATTAGAGCCTCGTAGAGACGCGCACGGGACCTGGGAGGCCCCACCCTACGGACGAAAGCACAAGCACTCTTCGCGATCCACGAGTCGCACTCAATGAACCCCGGAGGCGGACATTTTCACTGACGCGTTAAGGGGACAAAGTCACTGATCGCTAACAGGGACGGCCCTCGGGGACGCCCTCGGGCCGGCGGACCGGCAGCTCAGAGCGGACGCGATGCGCGGAGCCTCGGCAGGAGGAAGCCGGTCTGCGTCGCGTATTCGCGATACTTCCCGCCGTGTCGCGTGAGGGCGTCCTCTTCGAGCCGCGCACGCCAGACCGTCAGCGAGACACAGACCACCGTCAACGCGATGACGATCGGGCAGAGGGCTCCGATCAGGATCCCGGCGAACAGAAGGATGTAGCCGAGGTACATCGGATGACGAACGTACCGATAGGGCCCGCGACGAACGAGCGTCCGCACGGAAACGAGGAGCGCGAAGGAGCGTCCGAGACACACGACCGACCAGACGGCGACTGCATAGCCCACGACGCTCACCAGGAGGGCCACGACCGCGGCCACGTCCCGCAAGGCGGCGGGCATCAGGTTTTCCCTGAGCGGGGCGGGCGCCCGGGTGGCGAAGGCGAAGGTGTAGATGAAGAAGGTTCCGAGCAAGGGGACGAGGATGTCCCGCGCCTTCTCCGGCTGCCTCACCGGAGCGCGATTGAAGAGGAGGGTGAGCCCGACGAAGAGCTCGAAGGCGAAGATCAGGACGTCCCTCACCGACACGGCAAACAGACCGCTCGGACCGAGAGGCAGCGCCCACCGCTCGCCGAGCAGTGCGACGGACGTGCCGAGTGCGTGGAGCTGCTTGTAGGCGAGGAGGAGGAAGAACAGCGAGAAGACATACTTCTCGACCAGGGTCATCCACCTCGAGAGCGTCGGCGGCAGGGTCATTGCGAGCGGTTGCCGGCTCTCCAGGTGCCCACCTCGTTCCGTCCCGAGACGAGTGACCTCGCGAGCATGATCCTGCCGCCTGCCTCCGTCTTCTCGACGCCGAGGGACGTGAAGCCCGGCGAGTCGTTCACATCGACTACATGACGGCCGTCGCGCTCGGCAACGTCATCGATCCGACCCACCTCCACGACGTCTTCGTGCGGAGCGTTCGCCCGGGAGCCCGGCCAGCGCCGGGGCGTGAAGGTCGAGGTGACGGACCACGGCGGCGGTTGAAGGACGCCACCGACCGGCGCTATGGTCGGGAAGTCATGGCCGAGGCCTGGCGCGAGGCGCTCTCCGACGCCGAGGTGCGCGAGCTCTGCGCGATGCGCGACTGGCGCTCGTGGTTCTCGATCGCGATCGACTGGGCCGTCATCGGCGCGGCCCTTGCCCTGGTCGGCCACTGGCCGCACCTCCTCACCGTGGTGGTCGCTCTCTTCGTCATCGGCGGCCGGCAGCTCGGCCTCGCCGTCCTCATGCACGAGGCGGCGCACCGGACGTTGCTCGAGGACCGGCGGTGGAACGACCTGGTCGGCAACTGGCTGTGCGCGTACCCCGTGTGGAGCGACCTCTACCCGTACCGCCCCTACCACCTCCAGCACCACGCGCAGACGTGGACGGAGCGCGATCCCGACCTGCCGCTCGCCACGCCGTTCCCGGTGACGCGTGCGAGCATGCGGCGGAAGATCTGGCGCGACCTCTCGGGCCAGACGGGCTGGAAGCGCCTGAAGGCGACCGTGCGCCGCGACCTCGGCCTGTCGCGGGGCCGCGTCAAGCGGAACTTCGACGCCGGGCTGGAGGCGCTCCGGGGGGTCGTCATCACCAACGGCGTGCTGCTCGGCGTGCTCGCTCTCGCCGGGCACCCGGCGCTCTACCTCCTCTGGGTGGGGGCATGGCTCACGACCTACAGCCTCGCGATGCGGCTCCGCTCGATCGCCGAGCACGGCATGGTGCCCGACCCCGCCGACCCGCTCCGCAACACGCGCACGACGCTCGCGCGCTGGTGGGAGCGTCTGCTGCTCGCGCCGAACCGCGTCAACTATCACCTGGAGCACCACCTCGTGATGGCGGTGCCGCACTACCACCTGCCGCGCATGCACCGGCTGCTGCGCGAGCGCGGTGTGCTGCGGGACGCCTGCGTGGCGCGCGGCTATCTCGACGTGCTGCGGCTCGCGTCCTCGGCGGCCGCGCCCGCGACGGCAGGCTGAACCCGTCAGCCCTGCGCGCCGTCCCGGCGCACGAGCGCGTCGCGCGGCGCGGGCGGATGCTGGCCGTAGTCGTAGAAGCCGCTGCCCGTCTTCCGCCCGAGGTACCCCGCCAGCACCATGCGGCGCAGGAGCGGCGGCGGCGCGAAGCGCGGCTCCCTGTACTCCGCCTGCAGGAGCGAGGCCATGTGGAAGACGATGTCGAGCCCGATGAAGTCGGCGAGCGCGAGCGGGCCCATGGGGTGGTTGGCGCCGTTCTGCATCGCCGCGTCGATGTCGGCGATCGAGCCGAGGCCGCGCTCGAGGCAGCCGATCGCGTCGACCATGTAGGGGACGAGGAGGCGGTTCACGATGTAGCCGGTCGAGTCGGCGACCACGACCGGCGCCTTGCCGAGCCGCTTGGCGAAGGCGACGCAGGTCTCCACCGTCTCCGCCGACGTCTTCAGGCCCGGCGCCACCTCGACCAGCTTCATGGCGTGCACCGGGTTGAAGAAGTGGAGGCCGACGAAGCGCTCGGGCCGGCCGGTGGCGGCGGCCAGCTCGGTCACGGTCAGCGTCGAGGTGTTGGTGGCGAAGATCGCCTCCGCCTTCACGATCTCGTCGAGGCGCCCGAAGTGGTCCCGCTTCACCGCCAGCTCCTCGACGATCGACTCGATGACCAGGTCGACGTCGGCGAGGTCGTGCAGGTGGATCGTCCAGCGCAGGCGCTCGAGCAGCGCGCCGTGGTCGGCGGCCGTCAGCCGGCCGCGCTCGACGTCCTTGTGGAGCTGCTTCTCGACCCTGGCCCGCTGCGCGTCGAGCGCCCCCGGGGTGGCCTTCGCCATGATCGTGTCGAAGCCGGCGCGGGCCGCGGCCTGCGCGATGCCGAGCCCCATCTGACCGGCGCCGAGGACGCCGAGGCTGCGAATCTCCATCGTGCGGAGAACCTCCTGGGCGGCCTGGCTACGACACTTCCGGTGGCGGCGTCAACCAATATCCGCTATCCGCGGCGCCGCGCCGGTTGGTCTTGCCCGCCCCGGCAATGGTACATGCGCCGCATGTCTCTTGGGGCTGGGCTACCACCTAGAGAATCGCATGGTTAGCTCGCCTGCCCCGCCGTTTTTGTTGCCGTTGGTTGCCAAAGCCGCAAGCCGTCCACGTACCGCTTGGCGTGGGGGGCGGGGCGCCGGTCCTCCAAGGTCGAACCGAGTCTCTTCAATCGCCAGACCGGCGCGAGCGAGGACTTCGAAGAGCCTGTACGGCACTTGAGTGTGCTCACGGGCCTCGCTCCGCTCGGTAGAGGGAGATTGAGCCGGTGGGCGTCGCAATGACGGTGGTCTCTTCAACGGCACGGAAGCCGACGTCCTTCATCAACTTGGGTAGGACGCCGCGTGCGTTGGGCTCCGTGTTCTCATAGCCGTCACCCTTTTGAACGATACGAAAGAGCTGGCGCATGAGCGCCGTGCGCTGGAGGCCGTAGTCGGCCACGTGCAGTTCGCCGTTGGGAACCAAGGCGGCGCGCATGGCCGCCAACCCCGCCCGCTTTTCGGCCATGGGCACCTGATGAAATACGAGACTCGACACGATCTTGTTGATGCCGCGCCCGTCAAGGAGCGCTGCGGCGTCTCGGGCATAGCCGACCTTCAACTCCACGGTTGCCCCTGCCGCCTCCGTCTTGCGCCGGGCGCGCTCCAGGATGGCGGGATCAGGATCGATTCCAATCAGAACAGCCGGCGGGGCGGTCCTGCTGATGAGCGCCATGAGCGATCCGGTGCCGCAACCGATGTCAGCCATCGCGTCCTCGGCGGTGGGCGCAATCTGACGAACCAGAGCCGGGCGCCAGCGTGATTCCCGCGCCAGGACGGCGACCAAGAAGTCGTAGAGCCAGAGTTGGGGCGCCGCAGGGACATAGTCCCGCTGTGCTCGCCTTGCGGACTTGCCGCCCATGGCGCTCCTTCCGCCGCCCGACGACTAGGTGCTGAAGCCGCCGGGCAGCCGCGCAACTCCCGTTGGAATGCCGCGCTATCACATGGCGGCTCAGCAACGCGAGCGACGGCATCGCCCCTTGTCGGATCGCCTCGGCGGGGGTAGAGGCTGCGCCGGGCCACAACCAGGGAGGGCCGCCTGTGGCCGTTCTGGCCTCCGCTGCGATCCGCCTGCTTCCGGTCGTTGGACTCGCCGGCCTGAGACTGGCGGGGGCCGCGCGACACGCCCTTGTTCTGAGCGATGCGTTGGCCAGTGGGAGAAGCAACGGGATCGCGAGGGCCCGCGCCAGAGACCCACCGTCACGAGGCGCACGGGTGCGAAGGCGGTCCGCTGCACTTTTGAACACCCTCTCGGTCTGGCGGGGCCAGATCGAAAACCAAAGGGAGAGGAGTCATGCTGGGCGAACAGATCGGTGA
>VBKJ01000188.1 GCA_005879795.1 Deltaproteobacteria bacterium | reverse complement strand
TGAGGCTATCTCCGTCCTCGCTGCTCCCGTCGGCGAAGTGAACAGACTGCGGCGAGAACGCCAGGACCGGAATTGCGGTCGATAGGCGTGCGATCACTTTTCCCGATCAGGCGCTCGCCGGAAAGTCGGTCGATGCGGCTAAATCCCTCTGCGTCTCGACCGCCGCCAAACGATCCGCGAGAGCCTTCTGGATCATTCCCCGTAATCCCGTGCCATATCCGACACCAGTTGGAAGCGGCAACCGAAGTCGTGATGTGTGTCGGGCTCTCGAGCGGTGCCATTTTACAAATGGCTGTGTCTTCGGCCGCGGCGCTACGCTTTCAGGAAGGTCAGCAGGTCGGCGTTAATGGTATCGGCCTCGGTCGTGGGCATGCCGTGCGGAAAGCCCTTGTAGGTTTTCAATGTGCTATTCTTCAGCAACTTTGCCGACAGCGGTGCCGAATCGGCATAAGGCACGATCTGATCGTCATCGCCATGCATCACCAGGACCGGCACGGTGATCTTCTTCAGGTCTTCGGTGAAGTCGGTCTGGGAGAAGGCGACGATGCCGTCATAATGCGCCTTGGCGCCTCCCATCATACCCTGGCGCCACCAATTCCAGATCACCCCCTGAGAGGGTTTCGCACCAGGCCGGTTATAACTCGTGCTTGTAGGCCAAGAGCATGTCGTCGCCCCGAAGGTCCGCGGATGTTCGTCGTGTAGCCCCCCTCGCTGTGAGCCAGCACCGCGACGGCCTCCGGCCGAACGCCCGCCCGGCGAAGGATTTCTGCGACGGCGACCCCCTCCCACCGATTATCGAACCGGCTCCAGCGAGTCACGCAGTGAATGTCGGACGTGACTTCGACCCTCGGCAGATCGAGGAATTCCTTCCACGTCGACGAAAGCTCTTGGTCGACCAGGCCGAAGCACCGAAAGGCCCAGGTCTGCAGATCGGCGCGCGGTGTCTCTCCATAAGTGAGGACGGGCCACTTTTGCGTGGGGACCTGCCCGGGCGGCAGGCGCTCTCTGGTCCCCGCCTCTTTCATTTCACTACTCCATCGACGTTCCAACCCAAAGCTGAGTCGGCTTTCACCTGACCCGACCCCTCACATGTCCAGTACGACGTCGCCTCGCGGCCGGGAGCAAAGACTACCGGCGACCCCTGGCTCTTTCCGCGCCGTTTGCCGGTGCGATGATGCCTCGCGCCGCGTCGCGGAGCGTTCGCGGGCGCCAGAAGTGCGTCACGCCGCCGCCGACCTCGCGACCGGCGGCTCGAGGGCCAGCGCGAGCACCTCGTCGACGGATTCGACCGGGTGGAAGCGGAGCAGCTCGCGGACGTCCGCCGGCACGTCGTCGAGATCGCCCCGGTTGCGCTCGGGCAGGATGACATCGGTCAGCCCCGCCGCGTGCGCGGCCAGCACCTTCTGCTTGACGCCCCCGATGGGCAGCACGCGGCCCTGGAGCGTCACCTCACCCGTCATCCCGACGGTGTGCTTCACGGGGCGCCCGGTCAGGAGCGATGCGATGGCGGTGACCAGCGTGATGCCCGCACTCGGGCCGTCCTTCGGGATGGCGCCGGCGGGCACGTGCACGTGGAACGCCTTCCGCCTGAACGCCTGCTCGTCGATACCGAGCCGCGCCGCATGGCTCCGCACCCACGTGAGCGCGATGCGCGCTGATTCCTTCATGACGTCGCCGAGCTGACCCGTCAGCACGAGATCCTCGGAGCCCGGCATGGCCGCGGCCTCCACGAAGAGGACGTCGCCGCCGGTGCCGGTCACGGCGAGGCCGGTGGCCACGCCGGGAACCGCCGTCCGGGTCGCGGCTTCCTGGAAGAACTTCGGGCGCCCGAGCGTCCCGCGGACGAGCGCGACGTCGACCGTCACCGGCGCCTGCGTGGCGCCCGACGTGACGCCGGTCGCGATCTTCCGCAAGAGCGTGCCCAGCTCGCGCTCGAGCTGTCGCACGCCCGCCTCGCGCGTGTACTCGGCGATCACGAGTCGGAACGTGCCGTCGTCGACGGCGACCTCGTCGGGTCGGAGCCCGTTCCGCTCCACCTGCCGCGGCCAGAGGTAGCCACGCGCGATCGCGACCTTCTCCTCGACGGTGTAGCCGTCGAAACGGATGACCTCCATGCGGTCGAGGAGCGGGCCCGGGATGGTGTCCGCCAGGTTGGCCGTGGCGATGAAGAGGACGTGCGAGAGGTCCAGCTCGACGTCGAGGTAGTGGTCGCGGAACGAGTGGTTCTGCGCCGGATCGAGCACCTCGAGGAGCGCGGACGACGGATCGCCGCGCCAGTCGGCGCCGATCTTGTCCACCTCGTCGAGCATGATGACGGGGTTCATGGTGCCCGCGTCGCGGAGTGCCCGGACCAGCCGGCCCGGCAGCGCGCCGATGTAGGTCCGGCGATGGCCGCGGATCTCCGCCTCGTCGCGCACGCCGCCGAGCGACATGCGGACGAACTTCCGCCCCGTCGCGCGCGCGATCGACTCGCCGATCGAGGTCTTCCCCGTTCCCGGGGGGCCGATGAGCGTCAGGATGACGCCCGAGCGCCGGTCCTCCGGCACGCCGAGCTCGGCGCGCAGCTTGCGGACGGCCAGGTACTCGGTGATGCGCTTCTTCACGTCGTCCAGACCGGCGTGGTCGGCGTCAAGGACCTCGCGGGCGTGCGCCGGGTCGAGCCGCTCCTCCGAGCGTTTCGACCACGGCACCGCGAGCAGCCAGTCGAGGTAGGTCCGGATCATCGATGCCTCGGCGTTCCCGTCGCCCATCTTCGCGAGCCGGCCGAGCTCGCGCTCCGCCTGCTGCTGGACGGCCTCCGGCATGCCCGCCTCGGCGATCTTCTTCCGGTACTCGTCGGCGACGGACCCCTCGTCCTCGCCCAGCTCCTTGCGGATCGAGTCCATCTGGCGGCGGAGGAAGTAATCGCGCTGCTGCTTCTGCGCGCCGGACTCGACGTCCTCGCGGATGCGCTTGCGCACCTGGAGCTCGGCGAGTCGCTCGCGCTGGAACCGGAGCGCCAGCGTCAGGCGCTCGACGACGTCGACCGTCTGCAGCAGCTCGACCTTCTGCGCGAAGCTCAAGTCCGGGGCATAGCCGGCGGTGTCGGCGAGCGCGCCGGGCTCCGTGATGGACCGGACGAACTGCGATACGCGCTCGTCGGCCCCGCGCAGCTCGAGAATCTCGCCGACGACGGCGCGATACTCGCGCTCCAGCTCCCGGGTGCGCGACGGCGGCGGTGTCTCGTCCGAGACCTCCTTGGCCTCGACGCGCAGGCGCCCCTGCGGGTCGGTGCGTGCGGCGCCCGCGATGCCGCGGTGCAGGCCCATCACCACCGACGCGAAGCCGCGTCCGGGGAGCCGGACCCGCTCGACGACGTCGGCCACCGTGCCGACGTTGGCGTACTCCGTCCCGTGCCGCGGGACGAGCAGCACCTGGCTTTCGTCCCCCACGTCGACGGGGAGGGTGACGGTCATTCCCGGGAACACGACGGTGTCTTCGAGCGCGATGAGCCGAAGTGTGGGCATGGACCCGACCGTAAGAACGACCCTTGAGGTTGTCAACTATCGGACGCATCAAGTATGTGTGCCCGACATGCCCCGATCGTCCCGGGCCTGCGAGGCGTGGGAGCTGCTGTTCGACCTCCTGATGCGGCAGCGCACCCGACTGCCGCAGGTGGCTGCGGAATTCGAGCTCTCCGAGCCCCAGTGCCATGTGCTGCGGCTCATGGAGCCGGGTGCCGGCGTCCCCATGCGCCGGCTCGTCGAGCGGCTCGGGTGCGACGCCTCGAACGTCACCGGCATCGTCGACCGGCTGGAGGCGCGGGGGCTCGTCGAGCGGACGGCATGCCCGCACGACCGACGCATCCGGATGGTGCGGCTCACGCCGCGCGGGGCGGAGATCCGGGCGCGGATCGTGGCCCGGATGGCCGAGCCCCCCGAGCCCATTGCGGGTCTCCCGGCCGACGACCTCGCGGCGCTCTGCGCGATCCTCCGCCGTGCGCTGCGGTGACCGCGGCCGGTTGACGACGTCGCAGGCGTGAGCAGATTCGGGCCATGATTCGTCGCTGTCCCGCGTGTGACCGCCCGAACCGCGTACGGCCACGCCATCTCGCCGACCGCGACGTTCGACGAGGTCGTCCGCGAAGCGTCCGTCCCGGTGCTCGTCGACTTCTGGGCCGCGTGGTGCGCGCCCTGCCGGCGCGCCGCACCCGAGGTCGCTCGGGTCGCGCGGCAGATGGCCGGCAAGGCGGTCGTCCTCAAGGTGGACACGGAGCGCTCCCCCGCGGTGGCGGCCCGGTATGGCGTGCAGAGCATCCCGAACTTCGTCGTCCTGAAGGACGGGCGTGGAGGGCCCGTGCGATTGACGGCCTCGAGGTACTCGAGCTCAGGGCGGTGCGAAGCAGCGAACACAGGCCTGTAGAACAACCCCGACGCGCCGAGGATCAGTGCACAGGTCAGCAATCTGGCGATCGTCTTCACGGTGACGTTGGGCTTGAGTGCTTTGATCGCCATATCGTGCTCCTGATTGGCAGCCGGTCGTCACTTCGGCGCGCGGAGTGGCAGCACCGCGCGCAGCCGCTCGTCGCGGAGCCAGAGGCCGCCCCAGAGGAAGAGCGCGACGTAGACGGGAAAGAACGCCTGGCTGAGGAGCGGGTTGCCGACGCGCACGTGCGTCGCGACGGCGCCGCCTAAGTAACCGGTCCACAGCACGGCGCCGAGCACCGCCGTGCGCGGGATCAGGTAGACGGCAAGACATGCGAGCTCGAGCAGCCCGAGCCAGAAGAGGACGTTCGTGGAGTATCCGAGCTGCGTCGTCGCCTCCACCGCAATTGGCAGCTGGAGCACCTTGACGCTC